>CALGAJ010000344.1 GCA_937951975.1 uncultured Desulfotignum sp. | reverse complement strand
AAATGCACGGAGGGACAGCATGACAACAGATAATTCAGCTCCGGTCAGTGGAAGCATTATGGTGGTCGGCGGTGGGATCAGCGGCCTGACAACCGCCCTGGAAGCCGCTGAAGTGGGCTACGAGGTGTTCCTTGTGGAAAAGGAAGCCTCCCTTGGTGGAAGAGTGTCTCAGCTGAAACACTATTTTCCGAAACTCTGCCCGCCCACATGCGGACTTGAAATCAACTACCGCCGGATTAAAGACAACAAGCACATCAACGTATTCACCATGTCAGAAATTCAAAATGTGGCCGGCACCGCCGGGGATTATACCGTAACGGTTAAAACCGCCCCCCGGTATGTCAATGAGAACTGCACTGCCTGCGGAGAATGCGCCAAGGTCTGCGAAACCGAGATTTCCAATGAGTTCAATTTTGGCATGGACCGCCGGAAAGCCGCCTACCTGCCCCACAACATGGCATTTCCCATGCGCTATGTCATGGATCCGTCCATGAGCACCGATGACAGAGACAAGGTGAAAGAAGCCTGTAAATATGATGCCGTCGACTTTGACATGGAAGAAAAAACCATGGATCTGAAAGTGGGCGCCATCGTCTGGAACACCGGATGGAAGCCGTATGACGCCACCCGGATCGACAACTTGGGTTTCGGCCGGTATCAGAATGTGGTCACCAACATGATGCTGGAAAGAATGGCCTCATTGAACGGCCCCACCCAGGGGAAAATTGTCCGGCCGTCTGACGACAAAGCGCCTGAAACCATCGCATTTGCCCAGTGTGCCGGCTCCAGGGACGAGAACCATCTGCCCTACTGCTCTTATATCTGCTGTATGGCGTCTTTGAAACACGCCACCTATCTGCGGGAACAATACCCGGATGCCAAAATTTACATCTATTACATTGATTTGCGCACACCCGGTCTGAAATACGAACGATTCTACGCCAAACTCAAGGAAGATAAAAACATCTTTTTTGTGAAGGGGAAAGTGGCAGAAGTCAGCGAAGAAGACGGCACCGGCAATATCAACCTGGTGGCGGAAGATACCATTTCCGGCGATAAAATCCGGCAGACTGTGGATCTTCTGGTACTGGCCACCGGCATGCAGCCCACGGCCGCCGTTGACAAACCCGCCGCCGATCTGACGTTTGATGCGGATGGATTTATCGTCAACGACTTTTCCAAAGGCGGTATGTTTGCGGCAGGATGCGCCAACAAGCCGGCCGATGTTGTCACATCCAACCAGAATGCTACCGGCATGGCACTTAAAGCCATTCAGACCCTTGTAAGGAGGTAATACAAACCATGGATAAAAAATACGGCGTATATATCTGCACAGGTTGCGGAATCGGAGACACCCTGGATATGGAAGATCTGGTGGAGATCCCTGAGGAAGAAGGCTTGAACTGCACCACGCATCCGTTCCTGTGTTCCAGGGAAGGCGTTGAGCTCATTCAGAAAGATGTGGATGACGGGAAGGTGAATGCCATGGTGATCGGTGCCTGTTCCCGCCGGGTCAACTTTGACGTGTTCCGGTTCGACAACTGCATCGTTGAACGGGTGAACCTCAGAGAAGGCGTGGTATGGCCCCATTCCCGGGAAACCTATCCGGCCCTGACCGAGGAACAGAAAGAAGATGAAGAGCATTTTGACCGCATTCAGATGAAAGCGGAAGATTATATTAAAATGGGCATGATCCGCCTCGAAAAAGTCAAACTGCCCGAACCCTATAAACCGGAATCATTTTCCAAAAAAATTCTGGTGCTGGGGGGTGGGGTCACCGGCATGGCAGCAGCTCTGGATGCCGCCAAGATCGGGTATGATGTGACCATTGTTGAAAAAACCGATGCTTTGGGCGGATATGCAGCCAAACTGCGCAGCCAGATGCCGGTCACGGCCCCTTTTGAAGTTCTTCAGGCCCCGGTGGCGGACAAACTGATCCAGGAAATCCAGGGATATCCCAATATCGATGTCAGAACCGGTTGTGAAGTGGCACGGATCGCCGGGCAACCCGGCGAATTCACCGTGACCTTTAAAAAACCCGGAGAAAGAATCCCTTTTGATGTACCGTTCCCCCTGCCTGAAGAGATGCTGGTGGATGAAAACGGAAAAGAACTGGATCCGGAAGCGGCCCATGCCAAATTTCTGGAATACAATGAAGGCCGGAAGGATATTCTCAATCTGGATCCGGATGGTGAACTATACGGTGCTGTGATTCTGGCGGCCGGATGGCGCCCGGCAGACCTGTCAAAAATGGGACTTGACCATCTGGGATATGACGCACCGGATGTCATCAGCAACCATGAGTTTGAAATGATTGCCGCCAAAGGCAAAATTGTGAGACCGTCCGACGGCAAACCGGCCAAAAATGTGGTGTTCATTCAGTCACCGGGCAAGGATGACGATGATGCCGATTTTGACTATTGCGGATCCGTCACTTCACAGGTGGCCTTGAAACAGGCCCGTTATGTCACTGAAGACTATACTGACGGCAAAGCCTATGTGATTTATCAGCACATGCGGACCCCCGGACTGCAGGAATATTTTTACAAAAGCATGCAGCAGGAAGATGGCGTGTTCATGACCAAAGGGTCGGTCACTGAAGTCAAAAGCCAGGGCAACGGTCTGGAAGTCACCGCCGTGAACACCCTTCTGGGAGACAACCTGGCGTTGAAAGCCGATCTGGTGGTTGTAGCCGGCGGCATGGTGCCGGCCACCAAGGATGACCCGGTGATCAATCTCGCCTACCGCCAGGGACCGGGATTCCGTGACAATGATATTTTCGGTCAGTATGCCGATTCCAATTACATCTGTTTCCCTTATGAAACCCAGAGAACCGGTATTTACGCGGCCGGTGCCGTCCGCCGGGCCATGACCATTGAGGAATCCATTGAAGATGCTGCAGGTGCCGCCCTCAAAGCCATCCAATGCGTTGAAAGTGCCAACCGGGGTATGGCGGTCCACCCCAGATCCGGCGACATGACCTTCCCTGAGTTTTTCTTTCAGCGATGCACCCAGTGCAAACGCTGCACTGTGGAGTGTCCGTTCGGTGCACTGGATGATGATGCCAAGGGAACCCCGAAAGCCAATCCGACCCGATGCCGCCGGTGTGGCACCTGCATGGGGGCGTGCCCTGAACGTATTATTTCATTTGCCGATTACACCATCGATTCCATCGGCTCCCAGATCAAAGCCATTGGTGTGCCGTCCGAAGATGACTTTGATGAACCACCGTTCCGTTTCCTGGCACTGATCTGCGAAAACGATGCGTTCCCGGCCCTGGATATGGTGGGGTTGAACCGCATGGATTATTCACCGGATGTCCGGTTCATACCGGTCCGGTGCTTAGGGTCCGTCAACACCATCTGGATCAAAGATGCCCTGGCCCAGGGGATGGACGGTGTGATTCTCATTGGCTGCAAACATGGCGATGATTATCAGTGTCACTTTGTGAAAGGCTCAGAACTGGCGGAAGTCCGGGTGAAAAAGATCGGAGACGCCCTGTCCAGTCTGGCCCTGGAAGAAGAACGTGTCGCGTTTGTGGAAGTGGCTATTGACGAATACGACAAACTGCCCAAGATCATCAATGATTTTGTTGAAGAAGTGGATGCCCTGGGTCCCAACCCGTTCAAGGGTTTCTAATGTCACAACTTTCAAACCATACGGAGGTTTTTTAATATGACTGACACATATCTTGCCCAACCCGATCTGGGGTTTATTGCACAGATCCGAGGCCTTGGCGGTGACACCCTGAAAAAATGCTACCAGTGCGCCACCTGTTCCGTGGCCTGTCCGATCTCGCCGGAAAACAGCCCGTTCCCCAGAAAAGAGATGATCGCTGCATCCTGGGGTCTGAAAGACCGGCTCATTAAAAACGCGGACATCTGGCTGTGCCACAATTGCGGTGACTGTACGGATCTTTGCCCGAGGGGCGCGGCTCCCGGCGATGTGCTGGCCGCAGTGAGGGCCGCTGCCATTACGGAATACGCCCAGCCCAAAGCCCTGGCCAAGGCGGTGAATGATCCCAAAAAGCTTCCCTGGCTACTGGGGATTCCGGCCATCTGGTTTGCCGTTCTCGCCTATATCACCATGGCCCATGGCGATGTCATGACCAAAATATTCAATGTGTTCGGCATTGCCTGGTCTCATGCCCATGACGGGGTGATTGCCCAGGCCAATTTCTTTTCCACCTGGTTTGTGGATCTGACCTTTGTGCCCCTGGCAACTGCCGTGGTCATCATTTTTCTGCTCAGCCTGCGCCGGTTTATCACGGATATTCATGAAAATGCCGTGATGGAGGGAAAAACCGACAAAAAGAATATTGACTATAAATCCCTGGGTCAGGCACTGATTAAAGCGGTTCCCACCATTCTCAGACATGAGAAATTCAATGAATGCGAGACCAACAAGGAACGGGCCACGCCTCACATGATGGTGCTGTTCTCCTTTATCGGTCTGTTCATTGTCACAAGTATTTTCTTTTTCGTGCTGTATGTGTTCCAGACCCCGGGTCCCTATTCCCAGCTGAACCCGGTCAAATGGCTGGGCAACATTGCCGGCGTCGCCCTGATCATCGGCTCCGGACTGATGATCAAAAACCGTCTGGATGACAAAGAGCAGGTCACCACATACAAAGACTGGTATATCCTCGGCGTGGTATTTGCGCTCGGCCTGACCGGAATGCTCACTCAGATGGCCCGCCTGGCCCATCTGGAATGGACGTCCTACATCCTTTATTACCTGCACCTGATTGCCATCTTCAATCTGTTCGCTTTTCTGCCGTTCTCAAAAATGGCTCATCTGGTGTACAGAACCACTGCCATGGCTTACGCAGAGTACAGCAACCGGAAATAATGATGTAACCCTCATCGGGTAAATCAAGGCATTACCAGAAAAAAGAGGCTGATTCTTCATCAGCCTCTTTTTTAATTTAAACAAGGAGACAAGCATTGTGAATCACATCGCAGTATTACCCGGTGATGGTATCGGACCGGAAATTATGGCACAGGCGGTCAAAGTACTTGACCGGGCCGCGCAGGTCTATGGATTCAACCTGAAATATGAATTTGCCGATGTGGGAGGTGCTGCCATCGACCGCCATCAAAAAGCGCTGCCCTCTTCCACGCTGGCATTGTGTGAAGCGGCGGATGCCATTCTTTTCGGTTCCGTGGGCGGCCCGAAATGGGAACATCTGCCTCCGGAAAAACAGCCGGAACGGGGTGCGTTGCTGCCTTTGAGAAAACATTTTGATCTGTACTGCAACCTGCGCCCGGCCCGGGTCTTTCCATCTCTGGCCGGGGCCTCGCCATTGCGTGCGGATATTGTTCAAAACGGATTTGATATCCTCTGTGTCCGGGAGCTGACCGGCGGCATCTATTTCGGAGAACCCAAAGGGAGAAAAGGAACCGGTCAAGAGGAATATGCGTTTGACACCATGGTCTATTCACGGTTTGAAATTGAACGCATTGCCCGGATGGCTTTTGAGGCGGCCCGGCAAAGACGCAGACGCGTCACTTCCATTGACAAGGCCAATGTACTGTTTTCCATGGTTTTATGGCGGGAAACCGTCACAAGCATTGCCAAAGAATTTCCTGATGTGGATTTGACACATATGTATGTGGACAATGCCGCCATGCAGCTGGTGAAAAACCCCCGGCAGTTCGATGTCATTTTATGCGGCAATATGTTTGGCGACATTATTTCAGATGAATGTGCCATGATTACCGGTTCCATGGGGTTACTGGCCTCTGCCAGTCTCAATGAAAAAAAATTCGGTCTGTATGAACCCGCCGGCGGATCTGCCCCGGACATCGCAGGCAAAGGAATTGCCAACCCCATTGCGCAGATTTTATCCGGTGCCATGATGCTCCGGTATTCCTGCGGGCAGGAACAGGCGGCAAATGCCATTGAATCCGCCATTGACCGGGTTCTGGCGCGTCAGATATTTACTGCGGATATGGCGGGCAAGGGGACTCCGGTCACCACCGAAACCATGGGAGACGCCATCGTTCAGGAACTGTCAACCGACCGGTAATTCGAAAAATCCAGCGCATAAAAAAAGAGGGTTTCAGTCAAAAACTGAAACCCTCTTTTTTATATGGTGGCGGGAGTGACGAGACTCGAACTCGCGGCCTCTTGCGTGACAGGCAAGCGTTCTAACCAACTGAACTACACCCCCGTGGTCACTGATATCTCCTGGTGGGCGATGCAGGGCTTGAACCTGCGACTTCAACCTTGTAAGGGTTGCACTCTCCCAACTGAGTTAATCGCCCGAAAAACAGAGCACTTATATCAATATTGAAAATGGGTGTCAAGCAAATTTTAACAAAAATTTACTTTTCACGGGACCCGGTGGAAAATCCATCTTTTTTGTTGAGTTAGTGTCTTGCAAGTCCCGGTTTTTAATGATATATACTCATCCATGCAATAAAATTTAAGTCGAATAATGTCAATCCGATAAAAATGTGATGCCGGATTTTATTATCTTGTGATACACCGCTCTTCGCAAGTAGAATCCTCACCCTGTCCTTATCAGCAGCAGATCACGTTTATCAAGGAGTATATGTAAATTATGGAACCTGTGTCAGGATATCTGGAAATAATGGATAAAGGGTTTGGATTTTTGCGTGAAATTGACGACAATTTTCAGCCCCGTCCGGAAAACCCGTATGTGCCCAACAGCTTGATCCGCAAATTAAATCTGCGGGAAGGCAGCTTTATTCAGGGTCTGGGTGAAAAAAAGGATCCGAGAAACCCGAACCTTGCGCTGATGCGGGTTGAGACCATCAATGGACTTTCTTTGGACGAATTTACCGCCATTCCCATGCTTCAGGATCAGGTGAGTGTCAATCCCTATGAACGATTCATCTTGACTCAGAATGACGAAGATACGGTGGGGAAGGCCCTGGACATCATTGTCCCCATCGGCATGGGGCAGCGCGGACTGATCATTGCGCCGCCCAAATCGGGCAAAACTTTTATTTTACGCCATATGGCAAATTCAGTGGTCACCAATCACCCGGATGCCAATGTGTTCATTCTGCTGGTGGACGAACGGCCCGAAGAGGTCACCGACTTTCAGCGGGGGCTGGTCAATGCCCATGTGCTTTATTCATCAGCAGACCAGCAGATCGGTCAGCACATGCGGATGACACGGCTGGCCATGCATACGGCCATCCGATGTGCGGAAATCGGCCAGGATGCCGTGGTGTTCATCGATTCTCTGACCCGTATGACCCGGGCCTTCAACATTGATACGGACAGTTTCGGAAAAACATTGTCCGGCGGGCTGGGCGCCAATGCCATGGAATTTCCCCGGAAAATATTCGGTGCCGCCCGAAAACTGGAAAACGGCGGTTCGCTGACGATCATCGCCACCATCCTGGTGGATACGGGGAGCCGCATGGATGATGTCATCTTTCAGGAATTCAAGGGCACCGGCAACATGGACCTGTTCCTGTCCCGGGAATGTGCCGAACGGCGGATCTGGCCGGCCATCAATATCAATCAGAGCGGAACAAGAAAAGAAGACCTGCTCATGGATGCGGCTTCCTATGAAAAAATTGTGGATATCCGCAGAAAAGTGGCCGCCATGGACGAAGTGTCCGCCATGGCGTCATTCCTTTCTCTTCTGGAAGATTCCTAACGGGAATCGGAATCTGCCTGAATCAGGGCATGTTCCAGCACCTGGTTCATGTCATCCACAAGAACGATATCCAGCTGTTTTTGGATGGATCTGGGGATTTCCTGAATATCTTTTTCATTTTCCGCCGACATCACCACTTTCCGGATTCCGTGGGTGTGAGCCGCCAGTAATTTTTCCTTGACCCCGCCGATGGGAAGTACTCTGCCTCTGAGAGTGATTTCACCGGTCATGGCCAGATTCCGGTAAACCGGCCGGCCCGTTAAAATCGAGATCACGGCCGTACACATGGCAATACCGGCAGAAGGACCGTCCTTGGGAATCGCTCCCTCAGGCACATGGATATGAATGTCCATATCCTTGTAAAAATCCTCATTAATGTTCAGAGCTTTGCTTCTGGACCGCACATAGCTGACCGCGGCCTGGGACGACTCTTTCATCACATCCCCGAGCTTTCCGGTCACCATGATCCGTCCTTTACCCGGCATGGTCACCGCTTCAATGGTCAGCAGTTCGCCTCCGGCCTGGGTCCAGGCAAGCCCGGTCACAATCCCGGCTTTATCTTCCACTTCCAGGGGTTTATTGCGGAATTTAGGCTGGCCCAGATACTTCATCACACTGACAGTACTCACGGAATAACATTTGCGTTCCCGGGTGCGGACGATCCGGGTGGCGATTTTTCTGATGACGGATGATATTTCCCGTTCCAGATTCCGGACCCCTGCTTCACGGGTATACCGCTGGATAATGGTTTGAACGGCATTATCCGAAAAGGTCACATCCGTTTGCTCAAGTCCGTTTTCTCTGATCTGCTTGGGAATCAGGAACCCTTTGGCTATCTGCGCTTTTTCATACGCCGTATACCCGGGAATCTGAATGATTTCCATCCGGTCCCGCAGCGGGGCCGGAATATCAAACAAGGTGTTGGCCGTGGTAATGAACAGTATTTCCGACAGATCGTAATCCACTTCCATATAGTGATCATTGAAATGCCGGTTCTGTTCCGGATCCAGGGCCTCAAGCAGCGCGGAAGAAGGATCGCCTCTGAAATCGGCGGTCATCTTGTCGATTTCATCCAGACACAGGACCGGGTTGCTGTACCCGACTTTTTTGATGGTCTGAATCAGTTTGCCTGGCATAGCCCCGACATAGGTCCGGCGATGGCCCCTGATTTCCGCCTCATCCCGGACGCCGCCCAGCGAAATCCTGGCAAACGCTCGACCGGTGGCGGATGCCACGGATCTTGCCAGAGACGTTTTTCCAACACCCGGAGGCCCCACCAGACAGAGAATCGGTCCTTTGATTTTCTTGATGAGCATCTGTACGGCTAAATATTCCAGAATTCTTTCTTTGGGTTTTTTCAAGCCGTAATGGTCCTGATCCAGAATCCTTTCTGCAGTGGCAAGGTCATTTTTCGGACGGTTTTTCCGAAACCACGGCAAAGAAATTATCCAGTCAATGTAATTTCTGATGACCGTGGCTTCTGAAGACATGGGGGCCATCATCTTGAGTTTTTCCAGCTCCCGCCTGACAACTCCGGCCGCCTCTTTGGGCAGCCGTTTTTTTCGTATCCGGGTTTCAAGTTCTGCATATTCTCCGGACTCGCCGTCTTCTCCCATCTCTTTTTTGATGGCCCGCATCTGCTCGGTGAGATAATGACGTTTCTGGAGTTTTTCCATCTGTTCCTTCACCCGCCCCTTGATCTTCTGGGACATGGCAAACACTTCGGTTTCCTGCTGAATCAGCTTGAGCAGCAGATAAAACCGCTTTTCAATATCCGTGCATTCCAGCAGCTGCTGTTTGTCCGTCACCTTGAACGGCAACTGGGCGGCAATGGCATCGGCATACCGGGACGGATCCGCTTCCAGAATTTCCAGGTTTTTAAAAAAACTTTTGGAAACCGCACCGGACAGGGACGCATAGTGTTCGAAAGCTTCCAGAACCGTTCTGAGGGCAGCTTTGGATATTTCGTCCGACATGGGAGCTTCCTGCACGGGAATAAAATCCACCGTCAAAAAACCGCGTTCATCGCTCAATTTAATGATTTTGCCCCGGCAGGCGCCTTCCACCAGTGCTTTGACCGTTCCATCCGGCAACCGAAGCAACTGGGTGATTCTGGCTTCGGTTCCCACCTGGAAAATATCCTGAATCGTGGGTTTAAGCACTTCCGGATCTTTCTGGGTGGTGAGAAATATTTTTTTTTCTCCGGCCATGGCTTCGGACAAAGACTTGATGGACTTTTCTCTTCCCACAAAAACAGAGGTGGTGACAAAAGGAAACAAAACCATGTCCCGCAACGGGACCAGAGGCAATGTTTTTTTGATATATTCGGAACCGTCCTGGTTGAACAATCTGGAAATATTGATCATTGATTCAATCTCGCGATCTTTTTTTGTCAGGCCTGTTTTTTGGATTGTTCATACAAAAGAATCGGCGGCTCATTTTTCAATACCACTTCCTCTCCCACCACGCATTCTTTCACATCTTCCTTGGAAGGCAGTTCATACATGATGTCCAGCATGGTCTTTTCCATAATGGCCCGCAATCCTCTGGCACCTGATTTTCTGATCACCGCTTCTCTGGCCATGGCTTCCAGGGCCTCATCGGTAAACTGGAGATCCACCCCTTCAATTCTGAACAGTTCCTGGTATTGTTTCACCAATGCATTTTTGGGTTCCGTCAAAATTTTGACCAGCGATGCTTCTGAAAGCTCTCCAATGGTGGTGATGACAGGAAGACGTCCCAGAAATTCCGGAATCAGTCCGAACTTGATCAGGTCTTCCGGCTTGAGCTGCTCCAGCAATGTGCCGATATTCACCTGTTTTCTGTCCGCGATCTTGGCACCGAATCCCATGGTTTTCTGGGAAATACGGCGCTCAATGATTTTTTCCAGTCCGGTGAATGTTCCTCCGCAGATAAAAAGAATATTGGAGGTATCCACCTTGACATAATCCTGCTGGGGATGTTTCCTTCCGCCCTTGGGGGGAATGCTGGCCACCGTGCCTTCGATGATCTTCAGCAGCGCCTGCTGCACGCCTTCTCCGGACACATCCCGGGTGATGGAAGGATTGTCTCCCCGCTGGGAAATCTTGTCGATCTCATCAATATAAATGATGCCTTTCTGGGCGCGTTCAATATCATAGTCCGCGTTCTGGACCAGAGATAAAACAATATTTTCCACATCCTCACCCACATAACCGGCTTCGGTCAGGGCAGTGGCATCGGCAATGGCAAAAGGCACATCCAGAAATCTGGCAAGGGTCTGGGCCAGAAGTGTTTTCCCGCAACCGGTCGGACCGATCAGCAGAATATTGCTTTTCTGAATTTCCACGTCATCCGCCGGTTTTTCAATGCGGGAGGTCAACCGTTTATAATGGTTGTACACTGCCACGGAAAGCACTTTCTTGGCCCCATCCTGCTCGATCACATAGGAATCAAGCATTGCCTTGATCTGCTTGGGCACATAAAACTCTCTGGCGCCTTCGATTTCAGCCGCTTTCTCCTTTTCTTCATCCTCAATGATTTCACCACACAGTTTGATGCATTCATTGCAGATATAGACACTGGGACCGGCTATCAGTTTCTGGACTTCTTTCTGATTCTTTCCGCAGAAAGAACAGAAGAATTGATCATTGGTGTCGTCTTTTTTGGCCATTTTATTTAGAACTCCTTTGAAGCCGAAATCAGGCTTCCACTTCCAATTGGCTTCTGTCGGCAACCACCCGGTCAACAATGCCATAGGTTTTTGCCTCATTCCCGGACATGAAAAAATCGCGATCCGTGTCCTGGGCAATCTTTTCGATTTTCTGGCCGGTATGGTGGGCCAGAATCTCGTTTAACGTATCTTTCATACGTAAAATTTCCGTGGCCTGAATTTTGATATCCGTGGCCTGGCCCTGAGCACCCCCTAAAGGCTGATGAATCATAATCCTGGCGTTGGGCAGGGAAAACCGCTTTTTCGGCGCGCCGGCAGCCAGGAGCAATGCTCCCATGCTGGCCGCCTGTCCGATACAAACCGTGGCGACATCCGGCTTGATGTACTGCATGGTATCATACACCGCCAGTCCGGCAGAGACCACGCCTCCCGGAGAATTGATATAAAAACTGATGTCTTTTTCCGGATCTTCCGATTCCAGGAAAAGCAGCTGGGCCACAATGAGGTTGGCAATTTCACTGTCAATGGCAGAACCCAGGAATATGATCCGGTCTTTTAACAGACGGGAATAGATATCATAGGCCCGCTCGCCCCGATTGCTTTGTTCAACCACCATTGGAACTAACGGCACAATAAAACTCCTTGTTTATCTGTTCTTGCTGAACCCTGTCCCGAAAACATTTCGGGGCAAGGCGGATGATACTGTTTTAAAAACACGTTCAGGCGTCAGATTCCTGATCCGGAACCGGTGTTTCCTGAACATCGGTCGCCGGGTCTTTTTCCGTCACCTGACTGGTTTCAATGATAAGATCGATCGCCTTTTTTTCAAGCTGGGTATGCTTGTAGTATTCCATCTGCCTGGGATCCGCCTTGAAAAAATTCTTTATGGCATCCACCGTGGCATTCATGCCCCGGGCCATTTCTTCCAGGCTTTTGTCCATCTCTTCTTCGGTAAGATCCAGTTTTTCCTGGGTAATGATTCTGTCCAGTATCAAATGACGCCGGGCCTGTTTTTCCGCCACATCCCGGTATTGTTCAGACAGTTTCTCACGGCTCAGTCCATGTTCTTCCAGGCTGGTGTTGTTGGCTGAATACGCCTGCTCTGTCTCACTGATGATACCGTTGAGCTCTCCTTCGATCATGGCTTCCGGCACTTCGAATTCATATTTGTCCAGCAGCCGCTGAAAAATCTGTTCGCTGAGCTCATGCTTCACACGCTGCTCATTGCCTTTTTCCAGGTTTTCCCGGATGGAATCCTTGACCTGATCCAGCGTCTCAAACTTGCCCAAGCCTTTGACCAGGTCATCATTGATCTCAGGAAGGATCTCTTCCTGAATTTCCTTGAGCGTCACTTTGTATAAAATGGTCTTTCCCTTCAGATTCTCATCAGGATGATCTTCCGGATAGGCCACCTCAACCTCGAGTTCCTGAACCGGCACACACCCGGTCAATTTTTCAGAAAACGCTTCAGGCAAGCTGCTTTGCCCGATCTTGTAGAGAAAATTTTCAATTTTGGGGGTGGGCTCATACGGCTCGTTGTTTAGAAATCCCTGATAATCGATCAGAACAAAATCAGACGCTTCAACGGCCCGGCTTTCGGTCACTTTCTGTTTTTTGGCCATGGTTCTCTGAATCATATGGATCTGCGCATCGATTTCTGCATCCGAAACCGTGTAACGATTTTTTTCAAGTGCCATGTCCTTATAATCGATCTCAGGCAGCTCCGGTTTCACCTCGACGGTGATATCAAACACATAATCTGAATCCGGATTCAATTCAGGCGGATCCAGCTGGGGGCCGCCCACGATATCCAGATTGTGTTCCTGAATGGCTTCAACAAAGGAATCCTGGATCAAACGGGGGGCGACATCGGCATGAACATCTTTGGAAAAACGATTTTCAAGGACCTTTCTGGGAATTTTCCCTTTTCTGAACCCCTTGATGTCCGCTTTTTTCTTCAGCTCGTTATATGCCTTGTCAAGCTCTTTTGCCACTGTTTCTCTGGGGATTTCAAAAGAGAGGACCTTTTTAACAGCGCTCTTGTCTTCGATTTTTACCTGCATTTTCTTGTCCTGTTACATTCCATTAATAGTGAACCATCTATATCCCGGGCCAAATGCAAACCATTTGCATAAATTTTGTGATGCCTTTTCAGATCGCATCATATCACAATACCCAAATAATAAAGTTAACTAAAATAACGCTTATACCTTTCAGTGTCAAGAAAATTGCCCAAAAAAACGGCTTGCGCTGCTGATATTAAAATGATATTAAGACTGGTTATGTCTATTGAAACGGGGCGTAGCGCAGTCTGGTAGCGCGCCTGCTTTGGGAGCAGGATGTCGGGAGTTCAAATCTCTCCGCCCCGACCAACCATTTCAGACACACAGCTCAGTTTTTCCTCCCCTGGCCCGTCCTGTTTAAAAAATTCACATACATCTTGAAAAAACGATTCAAACCTTATATATATACAAATTCCGGTCGGCAGACCAGATACGGATCGATTCTGATCGGTCGCCTTGTAACAGAAGGACATGAACCTCGTCAGGTCCGGAAGGAAGCAGCGATAAGTGATCTCTTCTGTGTCAAGGATCGATCCCGGTCATGCAATTTCTCTGCATCTCCTGCCGGCCGGATTATTTTTTCCCGCCGCTTTTTATGTCTTGACATGCAATCAAACAGACTTACTTTTCAGCCATAATTTTAAAAAGTAATATCATTTGCCAATAAAATTTTAAATTTTTTGGATCAGGAGAACAAATTGGTACTGAAAGAAAAATCAAGGGGAGAATCCAGCGTGGAAGATCCCTCTCCCCTGAAGGATACGGAATCGGCTGTGGAAGAAAAAGAGTCTGACGGTCCTGATTCCTCTTCTCAGGAAAAAGACATCGCTTCGGTAGAAGCGGCATTAGAAGCTGAAAAAGATCGATTCATCAGACTTTCTGCAGAATTCGATAATTATCGAAAAAGGAAGCAAAGAGAAATTGACGAATTCAAAAAATTCGCCAATGAAACTGTTTTCAAACAATTTCTGCCGGTGGTGGACAATCTGGAACGGGCCCTGGCCTCAGCGGAAAACAACCAGGATCTTGACACCCTGTTAAAAGGGGTGAGACTGACCCACAAAGAAATTTTGAAAGTATTTCAGGATTTCAATGTCAAACCGGTTCAGGCTGAAAACCAGGTGTTTGATCCGAATTTCCACCAGGCGGTCACTCAGAAGGAAACCAATGAGGTCCCTGAAAATACGGTAACCGACGTACTCCAGACGGGATACCTTCTTCATGACAGGTTGATTCGGCCCGCCATGGTTGTCGTTTCAAAATCAACAGGCAATGATACAGATAAACCCGAAGAAAAATAAAGATATATTGGAGGAAATGTTATGGGAAAGATCATCGGAATAGACCTGGGAACCACCAACTCCTGCGTGGCAATCATGGAAACCGGCGGAGAGGCGAAAATTATCACCAATGCGGAAGGCGGCCGGACAACGCCCTCCATTGTCGCCATCACTGAAGGCGGGGAAAGGATTGTGGGCCAGACGGCAAAACGGCAGGCCATCACCAATCCGGAAAACACCGTATTCGGCGTCAAGCGGCTGATCGGCCGGAAATTCAACTCAAAAGAGATTCAGAGCGACATCCCCAACCTGCCTTACAAGATTGAAGCGGCTTCCAATGGGGACACCCGGATCAACTTGAGGGGAAAACAGTACAGTCCGGCTGAAATCTCTTCTTTCATCCTGGCCAACATCAAAAAAACGGCTGAGGATTATCTGGGTGAAGAGGTCAAGGAAGCAGTCATTACGGTACCGGCCTACTTTAACGACAGCCAGCGTCAGGCCACCAAAGATGCCGGGAAAATTGCCGGTCTGGAAGTCAAGCGGATCATCAACGAACCCACGGCAGCCTCGCTGGCCTATGGACTGGATAAAAAAGGGGAAGAAAAAATCGCGGTCTTTGACCTGGGCGGCGGGACCTTTGACGTATCCATCCTTGAAATCGGTGACGGGGTGTTTGAGGTAAAATCCACCTCCGGGGATACCCATCTGGGCGGTGAAGATTTTGACCTGAGAATCATTGAATACATTGCCAATGAATTCAAAAAAGATCAGGGCATTGATGTGCGCAACGATAAAATGGCACTTCAGCGGCTCAAGGAAGCGGCGGAAAAAGCCAAAATGGAACTGTCCAGTTCCACGGAAACCAACATCAATCTGCCATTTATCACGGCCGATGCCTCAGGCCCCAAGCATCTGGACGTCAAACTGACCCGGGCCAAACTGGAATCTCTGGTATCGGATCTGCTGGACAACCTGGAAGGTCCCTGCAAAAAGGCATTGAAAGAAGCCGGGCTGGGTTCCGCCGGTGTGGATGAAGTGGTTCTGGTGGGCGGCATGACCCGTATGCCGGCCGTTCAGGAGCGGGTGGAAAAGATATTCGGCAAAAAACCCCACAAGGGCGTGAACCCGGATGAAGTGGTGGCCATGGGTGCAGCGGTTCAGGCCGGTGTCCTGCAGGGGGATGTCAATGATGTTCTGCTGCTGGATGTCACCCCGCTTTCCTTAGGGATTGAAACCCTGGGCGGTGTCATGACCAAACTCATTGAAAAGAACACCACCATCCCCACCAAGAAAAGCCAGGTGTTCTCCACGGCTGCGGACAATCAGCCGGCCGTGTCCATCCATGTGCTTCAGGGGGAACGGGAGATGGCTGCGGACAACAAAACACTGGGCCGGTTTGAACTGGCCGATATTCCGCCGGCACCCCGCGGGGTTCCCCAGATCGAGGTGTCCTTTGACATTGATGCCAATGGGATTGTCCAGGTGTCTGCCAAAGACAAGGCCACCGGAAAAGAACAGTCCATCCGTATCACTGCCGCCTCCGGCCTGTCGGATGAAGAAATAGAAAAAATGGTCAAAGATGCGGAAATGCACGCAGAAGACGACAAAAAGAAACGGGTTCTGGTGGATACCCGCAACCAGGCGGAAGCCCTGGTGGATCAGACGGAAAAGACATTGAAGGAACACGGTTCAAAAGTGGACGAAGAAACCAGAAAAAATATTGAATCGGCTGTGGAAGCGTTGAAACAGGCCAAAGATTCCGATAATGTCGAAGATATCAAACAGAAAATCGAAACCCTTTCCCAGGCATCCCACAAACTGGCTGAAGTGATGTACCAGCAGGCGGCGTCCTCCCAGGATGGCGATGCCGGCGGCACTGCCGGAGGATCCGATGCCCAGTCGGATGATGACGTGGTGGATGCGGATTTTGAAGAGGTGCAGAAAGACAAATAACACCCTTTTTTAAACCCATCGGGTTGAACATAATCCTGCCGTGGTCTATATTGATCCGGCAGGATTTTTTTTACCCCCCAACCCAAGGACAAAAGGTAACACACGGGTTATGAGAATTACAGACATACTGACCCAGAACAACCGGCTTTACCGGGACAAAACAGCACTGGTGGAACGGATCCCCGCCCGGTCCGCCCGGAAAGAACTCACCTGGCATCAGTTTTATACCATGTCCTGCCGACTGGCCAACGGGCTTCGGCAGCACGGTATTAAAAAATCTGATACAGTCGTACAATTGATGACCAATAATCTGGAATGGCTGCCCATTTATTTCGGGATCCTTTATACCGGTGCCTGGGCCGTACCGTTGAATTTCCGGTTTGAATCAGACAAAATTCTGATGTGCGCCAGAACCGCAGAACCCAAGGCCTTTGTTTTCGGACCGGAATTCATTGAACGCATTGACGGCATCCGGCGGGATCTGACCGATTGTGTCACCCTCTGGATCTTTGCAGGGCCGGAAGAAACCTGTCCGGACTGGGCGGTTTGTTTTGATGCATTCACTGCCGGCCAAAAAAAGGATCATCCCCCGGACATCGATGCCGGTCCGGATGATGATGCGGCCCTGTATTTTACATCCGGCACCACGGGTGCGCCCAAAGCCGTGCTGATCACGCACCGGAACCTGACCCATGCCTGTGAAGTGGAAAACAGGCATCACGGCCAGACCCATGAGGATGTGTTTCTGTGTATTCCACCCCTGTATCACACGGGTGCGAAAATGCACTGGATGGGCAGTTTGCTGATGGGCGGGAAATGCGTTCTGCTCAACGGTGTGAAACCCGAATGGATCCTGGAGGCGATTTCCGAAGAACACTGCACCATTGCCTGGCTGCTGGTTCCCTGGGCCCATGACATTCTCATTGCCATTGAAAACCACACCATTGATTTATCAAAATACCGGCTGAAACAATGGCGGCTCATGCACTCCGGAGCCCAGCCCGTCCCCCCCAGTCTTGTGGAACGCTGGAAACAGCATTTTCCGTTTCAGGCATATGACACCAACTACGGTCTGACGGAATCCACCGGTCCGGGGTGTATTCACCTGGGTGTCGAAAACAGCCATCACGTCGGCCCCATCGGCAAGGCCGGGTATGGATGGGAAGCCAGAATCGTGGACAAGCAGGGCAACCATCTGTTTGCCAATGAAACCGGGGAGTTGATCGTTCGCGGACCCGGCGTCATGAGGGCCTATTACAAAAATGATGCGGCCACAAAAGACGCGCTCAAGGATGGATGGCTTTACACCGGAGACATCGCCAGGTATGACAAAGACGGATTTATCTGGCTGGTGGACCGGAGAAAAGACATGATCATTTACGGGGGGGAAAACATTTTTCCCAATGAAATCGAAAATTTTTTTCTCACCCATGAAAAAATCAAAGACATTGCCGTTATCGGGGTGCCGGACGAACGGCTCGGGGAAATTCCCGCCGGAATTATCAGTGTCAAACCCCATTGCATGATCTGTGAACAGGATATACTGGATTTCCAGCAGGCATTGCCCCGGTATAAACGGCTGCGGAAAATATTTTTCGGTGACGTGCCCCGGAATCCCACGGGCAAGATTGAGAAACCCAAGCTTCGGCGCCTGTATGCGGAAGACAAACGAAAAGACCCCCAAAAATTGATGCATTAAAACAAGGGAATTCATTGTGAAATCATTCCGATTTTTTTTCATTGTCCTGTTGTGCTGCGGATGGATCCATGGGGCAGCCGCCTCAGACACCCGTCCCCTGGCACAAATCGTTCTGGACGGGCTTGAAAATCAATATGCCGGCCGCAGTTTCTCCGCTGAATTCAGACAGACTTCGATTCTGACCGCCCTGGACATCAGCGAAACCGCCTCGGGCAAAGCCTGGTTCAGCCATCCCGGAAAAATGAAATGGCAGTATCTGGAACCCGAACGCCATGATATCATCACCAACGGCCAGACTTTATGGATTTTCAGGCCGGATGAAAATCAGGTCATGATCGGCGATGCAGCCCCGTTTTTTCAGTCCGGGGCCGGCGGGGCTTTCTTATCCGATATCTCAAAAATCAGAGATAATTTTTCGGTATCCGTGACCGAAACCACGGACCAGTGGGTGGAGCTGCAGCTGGATGCGCCCCCTGAAAATACAGATATCCAATCCATCCGCATCCAGGTGAGCAGAACCGATTTTCAGATTCATACGGTCACCACGGTGAACACTGCCCAGGATGTCACCCGGTTTGAACTCAGCGATATCCAATTTCAGGACATGCCCGACCATTGGTTCGAATTTGAGGTTCCGTCGGGAACCCACATCATTGACATGAATTGAAACGCAAGATTAAAGGACACATCTTATGAAACAAATCATCCGGGATCTGGCCCGCCGAAAAAACGCCATCATTCTGGCCCATAACTACCAACCCCCACAGATCCAGGATATCGCGGATCTGTGCGGTGATTCTCTGGAACTGAGCATCAAGGCCGCAAAAACAAGTGCAGATATCATTGTTTTCTGCGGGGTCCATTTCATGGCAGAGACCGCCGCCATTCTGTGCCCGGACAAGACCGTGCTTCTGCCCAACCCGGATTCCGGCTGTCCCATGGCGGACATGGTGGACCCGGCCGGGCTGACCGCCAGAAAAAAAGCTTTGGGAAACATTCCGGTCATCACCTATGTCAACTCTTCCGCCGCGGTCAAGGCGGTATCTGATATCTGCTGCACCTCGGCCAATGTCATTGATGTGGTCAATGCCCAGTCCGCGGATGAAGTGCTCATGACCCCGGACAAAAACCTGGCACAATATGCGGCCGGTCACACGGACAAAAAAATCCATTTATGGGATGGATTCTGCCCGTTTCACAACAACCTGACGCCGGAAGATGTCACAGCCGCAAGGCAACAGCACCCCGAAGCCCTGTTCATGGCCCATCCGGAATGTCCGCCCGAAATCCTGGCCCTGGCCGATACCATCCAGTCCACCTCCGGCATGATCCGGTACGCTCAAAACAGCGCTCACCGCCAGTTCATCATCGGCACGGAAGTCGGCCTGCTGTATCCCATTTCAAAAGCCAACCCGTACAAGCAGTTTTTTCCGGCATCCGAAAAAATGCTGTGCAAGGATATGAAGAAAATCGGTCTGAAAGATATTAAAAACAGCCTGGAAACCCTGTCAGGAGAAATCAGGGTGCCGGAAGATATCCGGAAGAACGCCCTGGGCGCAGTACAGAAAATGATCGATCTGGCCTGACATTCCAAAGGCCGGCATCAGGTGATGCCGGCCTTTGATTCAAAACGTTCAGCAAACCATCCGCCTTTGCAATCACATGTTGTCGTACACCTCATCCGGAATGTCTGCATTGGTATAAAATTTCTGGACATCGTCACAGTCATCCAGCGCTTCCATGAACCGGACCATCTGTTCAGCTTCCTTGCCGGTCACTTCGGACATGGTCTGGGGCAGCCGGGTGATTTCCGCCATCTCGTAAGCGATCCCGGCCTTGTCAACCGCCGCCTGCACCGCTTCAAAATCACCGGGATCCGTGATCACCTCAAACACATCCCCTTCGTCTTTAATATCTTCAGCACCGGCATCCAGGGCCACTTCCATGAGCGTATCCTCATCCACGGCATCCTTTGCCACGGCGATCAGCCCTTTTTTGTCGAACATCCAGGCCACACACCCGTCGGTTCCCACATTGCCCCCGGCTTTGGAAAACATGTATCGGACATCGGCAATGGTGCGGTTGCGGTTGTCGGTGAGGCATTCCACCATCACCGCCACCCCGCCGGGGCCATATCCTTCATAGATGATTTCCTCGTAGTTGACCCCTTCCAGCTCGCCCGTGCCTTTTTTAATGGCCCGCTCAAAATTCTCCTTGGGCATGTTCTGGGCTTTGGCAGCGGTAACGGCCTGCCGCAGCCTCGGGTTGGCCTCGATGTCTCCGCCGCCCATCCGTGCCGCCACCGTGATCTCCTTGATCAGCTTGGTGAAAATCTTCCCCCGTTTTTTGTCGGCCGCCCCTTTCTTGTGCTTGATGGTCGACCATTTGCTGTGTCCTGACATGAATCCACTCCTTACCTTATGTTGATCGTTTTTGTTTTGCGATAATATATATTTCTTTGCTCTGTTTTCTGCAACTTTCCGGTTTGAAAACCCGGCATTCCATGAACCGTTTTTTCACCTGTTTCTCAAACCGGGCAAAATCATTGCCCTGAAAGATCTTGCACACGAAATGGCCTTTTTCCATCAGAAAACGATCCGCTGTTTCCAGCGCCATGCGGCAAAGCTCAAAGGACCGGAAGGCATCCACATCTTTCCGGCCGGTGGTGGCCGGTGCCATGTCCGACAGCACCACCGAACATCCGGAGATCTGATCCAAACAAGGTTCATCGGCCATTTCAAGGATGTCTTGTTGAATCACCGTCACATTTTCCGGCAGATCAATGGTGACGGCTTGAATATCAATACCGAAAACACGGCCTTTGGGCCCGGTCTGTTTGGATGCATACAACAGCCAGGATCCGGGCGCGCATCCCAGATCCATCACCACATCCGCTTTTTTGATCACATTAAATTTTTCTTGAATCTCTTTGAGTTTGTATACGGACCGGGCCGGATAATTTTCCGCCCGGGCCTGCCGTGTGAGGTGATCTTCCCAGTTTGAACCCCCGGCCCCCCCGGACCGGTTCCCGGATTTTTTACCGCGTTTTCTAGCTGCCAAACAATACCTCCATGGCTTCTTTTAAAAATCGGACACTTTCGATGGTCATGCCCCGAACTTTTGACAATTGCTTTAATGCGGATGCCGGCACCAGACAGGTGGTAAATCCCATTTTTGCCGCCTCCTTGATCCGGGCCTGGGCATGACTCACCGCCCGGATCTCACCGGTCAGGCCGATTTCTCCGATCAACGTGGTGTTTCCGGGCACCGGTTTGTCCATAAAACTGGCGGCCAGAGCGGCTGCAATAGCCAGATCCGCAGACGGTTCCACAATCCGGACCCCGCCGGTGACGTTCATGAACAGATCCAGACCGGACAGATTCATTCCCAGACGTTTTTCCATGACCGCCACGATCAATGCCACCCGCTGGATATCCAGACCCAGCACGGTGCGCCGGGGATTGCCCAGACTGGAGGTGGAGACCAGCCCCTGGATTTCCACCAGAATGGGACGGGTGCCCTCCATACAGGCCGTGACCACGGATCCCGGCGCCACAGATGTCCGTTCCGCCAGAAACACCGCCGATGGATTGGGCACTTCCACCAGCCCTTTTTCCCGCATTTCAAACACCCCGATTTCATTGGTGGACCCGAACCGGTTTTTCACGGCCCGCAATATTCTGAACACATGGCTTTTGTCGCCTTCAAAATACAGCACCGTGTCCACCATATGCTCCATGATCCGGGGGCCGGCAATGGCCCCGACCTTGGTCACATGTCCCACCAGAAAAATCGGGGTGCCGCTGGATTTGGCCAGGTGCATGAACCGCATGGCCGCCTCCCGGATCTGGGTGACGCTGCCCGGCGTGGAATTGACATCCGGCTGGAACACGGTTTGAATGGAGTCGATGACCACGGCATCATAGGCGGTTTTCGCCATCATGGCGGCAATGGCGTCCAGATTGGTTTCCGACACGATCAGCAAAGAGGGGCAGCACCCTTTTTCAAGGCGCTGCCCCCGCATGGAAAGCTGACGAATGGATTCCTCCCCGGACACATACAGGCAGGTTTTACCGGACCGGGCCAAAGCGGACAGGACCTGGAGCATGAGCGTGGACTTGCCGATGCCCGGATCCCCGCCGATGAGCACCAGGGATCCATCCACGACCCCGCCGCCCAGGACCCGGTCAAATTCGCTCATACCGGTACATATCCGTAATGACCGGCTTGTTTTGACGGAATCGATGGGGACCGGATCTGTCATGGGCAAAGACCCGGAATTCCCCACCGTTTTTGACACCTGACGCTCCTGTACCAGGGAATCCCAGTCCCCGCAGTCCGGACACCGCCCCATCCATTTGAATGTCTGGCTGCCGCAGGTTTTACATCGATATATCAGCTTGTCCTTGTTTTTCACTCAAGATACTTTTTTTTTGGGCAATTAAAATGAAACGAATATACCACAAAGAGGGAACCGGTATCAATGTTAATTCACAGACCTGTATTGCCTGCCGGGCAGTGAATTCAAAGGACCTGCGGGTGGCGCGTCATCTATGTTTTGCTGACGGTCAAACGATATTCAGTTCAATGTACAGCTGATTTTTGGCGAACCGTTCAAATTCAAAACACCTTAAATCCAGGGTCTGGTATTTCCCGTAGGTGATCAGTTCTGAAATCCCTCTGCCGGCACCCGGCCCCTGCTGAAGCCCGTGACCGCTGAACCCGTTGATGAACATGAAATTTTTCACCGTCGGATGGGGTCCGATAATGGCATTCTGATCCTTGGTGTTGTATTCGTAATGACCGGCCCAGGATGAAATCCGCTTGATGGCGTCAAATGCAGGCACCCGTTCCGCCAGAATCGGCCACAAGGTTTCTTCAAACACCGAGTAATCCATGTCAAAATCATCACAATCCGGGTCATTGTCCGCGTCCGGAGAGATGCCGCAGATGAAATGCTGTCCTTCGGGCCGGAAATACGCCCCGGACGGATCCACCACCAGGGGGCAGTTGGGCAGCTGGGAATTGCATTTATACAAAAAGATGAACCGTTTCCGGGAACGGACCGGCAGATCGTTGATACCGGCCATTTCAGCCACATGTGCGGCTTTGGGGCCGGCGGCGTTGACAAACATGCCGCCGTTGATCTTTTTCCCGGAACTCAGCTGCACGGCCGTGATCTGATCACCGGACCGCTCGATACCCACCACGTCATCGTTCAGATAGGTGACCCCGAGACTTTTGGCTTTATTTTTGAACCCCATGGTAAAGCAATGGGGATCAAACCACCCTGAATCCGGAATATTGTAAGAGCCGGCAACAATATCATCGACGTTGAGCCATTCAAACGTTTCCTTTAACTGATCTTTTTCCAGAATTCTGACATTGGCCCCGGCTGCAATCTGTGTCTTGTGATTCTGCATCAGCACGGGCATGCCGGCATCTGTCGCTAAAATCAAATACCCGTTTTCCGTAAAATCCACATTCACGGGATCATCGTTTTCCACTTGCAGATACGAATTGATATTCTTGATGAATTCAGCACCGAATTTTGACAACTGGATATTTTCCGTGTTGGAAAACTGCTGCCGGATACCGCCGGCGGACAGGCATGTGGATGATTTGGCATAGGTCGGGTCTTTTTCAATCACCAGCACTTTTCCGTTAAAATCCGGATTGGCGGCAAGGAAATAAGCGGTTGAACTCCCCATAACGGCCCCGCCGATGATTACCACATCATATGTTTCCATAGTTTTTCCCCCTGAAATTGATTATCATTTTTCTGTTTCACGCATGGCGTGACTTTTTAATATTTTTATGGTATACCAAAAAAATTTCTATTGTCAATATGTTATTTTTACGATTTATTTGTGATATGGTCTTTAAAATTTAATGGATTATTCATTTAAAACTGATAAAAAATGAATCAAAAAATTTATCATACCCTCCGGGAAAGAATCATTTTTCTGGCATATAATCCGGGTCAGATTCTCAAGGAACAGGCCCTGGCAGAAGAATTCGGTGTCAGCAGAACCCCGTTGCGCACTGTCTTATTCCGTCTGGAATGGGAACATCTGCTAAAAATACTGCCCCGGACCGGTATCCAGGTATCCGAGCTGGAACTCAATACCATCACTCACCTGTTCCAGGCCCGGCTGGAACTGGAATCCGTCATCGGCACCATGGCAGCCGAACGCTTCAACAACGCACACTTCAAAAGACTGGAACAACTGACCCGCAGGTGCCGGGACCTGGTGTCCCATCAGGATCCGGAAAAGCTGGCCCGACTGGATATGGACCTGAAACACCTGTTCCATGATGCGGCAGGAAACCCGTTTTTAAAGGAAGTGTCGGACCGCTTCTATGTGCTGACGTTCCGTCTCTGGTATTTCAATCTGATGAAAATGGATGCCCGGGGGTGGCATGCGGAAAGTCTTTGCCTGGAATCGGATCTGCTGGCATTGACCGATCTTCTGGCAAAAGCGGCGCCTGAAGTCGTGGGGAAAACAAGAAAAAGCCAGCTTATTGACCATGTGGAGCGGATCCGGAATACATTTCTGGGATTCTCCCATACCTGACATGAGGTAATCAGATCACAACGATGGAACGCCCGCCGAAAATAACTCTGTCCAGAAAACTCAGGCTTTTCTGGGTCGGAGCGATGCTGGCCATCACCCTGGGCATTGCTTTGTCCACGTATTCTGGAAACAGTTTTTCCCGGTTCATGGATCTGTTTTTTTATGACCGGTTGATGCAGATGGGCGGCTCACTGGAAACGCCTTCAACATATCCCGGACAGATCATTATTGTGGATATCGATGAATCCAGCCTGGCTGCCGTGGGTCAATGGCCTTGGCCCCGATACCGGCTGGCCCGCCTGGTCCGGCAGATCCATCAGTCCGGACCCCGGGCCATGGCAATGGACATTTTATTTCCTGAATCAGATCAGTCCTCACTTCAAAATATCATCCAGCGATTTGAAACCGATCTCAATGTGCATCTGCCTGTGGCAAACATTCCCCGGGAAATGGCGAACAACGATATTTTCTTTGGCTCAGTACTGGCGGACACGTCCATGGTGGGTGCCCGGTATTTTTATTTTGACCGTCCCGGCAAAAACGCGTCATGCAAACAGACCGCTTTTAACATCACGGATCCGGACAGTCTGTTATCCCTGCACCAGGCCGCTGGAGCGCTGTGCAATACCCCGGCCATTGAAACCCGGCTGAAAAATACAGGATTCATCAACAGCCAATATGACCTTGATGGACTGTTGCGCCGGGTTCCCCTGCTGATCCGGCACGGATCACAGATTCACCCCCATCTCTCTCTGGCGTTGTTCCTGAAGGCCCAGGGTATCTCCACGGCCACAGTGATCCAGACCCGGACCGGACCCTGTATTGTGGCAGGGGCCTATCATATCCCCGTTACCCGTGGAGGGTATGCCGCCATACGCTTCACCCGGCCCGGAGTTTCCTTTTCCTATCTGTCTGCCGCAGATGTTCTCAACCGGCGGTTTGAAAATTCAGACATTGAAGACCGCATTGTTCTGATTGGATCTTCCGCCATGGGATTGAACGATATCCACCACACCGTGTTTGATCCGCATTTTCCAGGTGTTGAAATCAGCGCGGTTCTGATTGACAATATCCTGAACCATAACCTGATCATTCTGCCGGAATGGAGCAAACTGTTGAGGGGTTCCGCCTGCATGCTTACCGGTCTGTTCATGGGGATATTGTTTTACCGGTCCATTGGACCGGTGATGCTGTTTTCAGCCAGTCTGGCATGGGCAGCCGGGCTGACCGGCGCCAGCCTGCTTGTCTTCCGGGAGGCATCCGTGTTCATCTCTCCGGCGGCACCGGTCACGGTGATTTTAATTTTGTTTTCTCTGATTTCTCTTTGCCGGTTCGCCATGGAAAAACGGGCCGCTTTCACCTGGTATCAGCAATTGTCTTCAGCCCAGCAGTCCACCATGGAAGCCATGGTATCCATGGTGGAAAACCGGGATCCGGAAACCGGGGAACATATTGTCAGAACCCAGCATTATGCCCGGGCCATTGCGGAACATCTCAGGGACCGCGGTTTTTTCAGGGAAATACTGACCGAAAAATTCATTAAAAATCTGTTTTTATCAGTACCGCTGCATGATATCGGCAAGGTTGGAACTCCGGACAGGATTCTGCTTAAACCCGGCCGGCTCACCGATGAGGAGTTTGAAATCATGAAGCAGCATGCCCAGAACGGAAGAAATATCATCACCCGGGCAGCCAGAAAACACAAAGAAAATAATTACCTGGCTTTGGGGTCCCAGATCGCCGGCACCCATCATGAAAAATGGAATGGTCAGGGGTACCCATCGGGACTGGCCGGCACACAAATCCCACTGGCCGGCAGAATCATGGCCGTTGTCGATGTATATGACGCATTGATCAGTGAGCGATGCTATAAACCGCCTTTTTCCCATGACAAAGCCATGGCCATGATTCTCGAAGAAAAAGGAAAATCGTTTGATCCCGTCATCGTGGATGCATTTTTTCAAATTGAAGACCAGATACGGCAGATTGCCGATTCGTTCCAGGACAAGGAAGACTATCCGGACTGACATATAAATAAAGACAGCTGTGACAGATGTTTTCACATCCATCACAGCTGTCTTTTTCGTCTATCTGTTATTTTGTTTATCCTTTGTGCACGGTGACCTGGGGGAATGGAATTTCAATTTCGTTCTCGTCAAACGACTGTTTGATGGTTTTGAGCAGATCAAACCGGGTGGTCCAGTAATCAGCGCTGTTCACCCACGGCCGCACCACAAAATTCACGCTGGAATCCGCCAGTTCGGACACGGCAATGGTGTAGGCGGGGTCTTTTAAAATACGGTCATCGGATTTTAAAATATTTTCCAGGATCTGCCAGGCTTTTTCAATATTTGACCCGTACCCGATGCCGATCACCAGATCGATTCGGCGGGTATCATACCCGGAAATATTTTTAATCACATCATTTAAAATTTTACCATTGGGCACCAGGATCTTGATATTGTCCGGTGTGGCCAGCGTGGTGGTAAACATCTGAATGTCTTTGACCGTTCCGGCAACGCCCCCGGCTTCAATATAATGCCCGGTCTTGAATGGTTGCAGGATCAGGATGAGGACACCTGCGGCAAAATTGGCCAAAGATCCCTGAAGCGCCAGACCTATGGCCAGACCGGCGGCACCGATCACCGCTACAAACGATGCGGTCTGGATACCGAATTTCGCCAACGCCGCCAAAACGGTAAATGCCAGAATGCCGAAATAAACCAGGCTGCCGCAAAAAGAGATCACAGAAGGATCCACCTTGGACCGACCCATGATCTTCTCAATGATTTTTCTGCCGAGCCCTGCGGCAATCCGGCCGATTATCAGGATGATAATTGCGCCGATGATACTCAGTCCGTATTTGGTCAGAAACACCACTATCTGCTCCATGTAATTTTCCACCATTCAGCTCCTTTTCTGTTTATAAGATATGCTTGACAACCCGGTCACACGCCATTTTCGCCAGACAGACCTACCACACTTCCGGATAGGCCACGTCCACAAATTTCTCCTCCATGGTATGTTTGTGCCCTCTTTCCATGGCCGCCAGGTCCAGAAAAACCGTTTTCAGGCCGGCATCCGTACAGTTTTCCGCCAGGCTGGTATATTTTTTCATGGCGATCTCCTCATTTTTCATGGCCAGCCCGATGGCATTCTTGAGATCCATATTTTCCTTCACTTCAGGCATATCAATGGTTTCCGACACATGGAAATCCTTGTCACAGTCAAAATACGTGGCATCCACTTTTTTCTGATTTAAGATATCGGTCAGGATCTGCTCATGTCTGGCTTCCTCTCCGGCAAATTCAGCAAACACTTTTTTCAGATACGCATCTTTGATCCGATCCGCCACCTGTTCATAAAACCGCCTGGCATCGATCTCGCTCTGTATCGCTTTTTCAATCACGTTGCGGTACTGTTCAATCTCCATAAACTCCCTCCTTGTCTTGTCGTTTGTTTTTTTAAGTATTGATTTCAGGGAAGCGGGGTGGTTGTATATGCCACACCGGCTTCGTCGGATTTATACAAAGGCAGTTGCCGGTTTGCTTCAATATCCGCCACCCAGTCGGAATTCAGCAGCATGGATTTGCCGGACAGGACAAAATCCGCATCTTTCAGCGCCTGTTCCGCACTGTTCCGATCATGGATCTTTCCACAGATCAGCAGGGGCAGATCCGTAACATCCCGGGTGATCCGGGCCATATTCCGGCCGGTACCAAAGGCGGGCGCAGAAAAATCATAGGTTGAAACGGAAATGGCATCAATGGGTTCTTGGGAAAATAATTTGACCATGGTCTGCCACTCGGATGCATCTGAAAACAGTGACACATCCATATCTGCAATTCCCCAGTTGGAGATACGCACCAGCAGAAGGCAATCTTCGGGCAGGACCGGTTTGACCGCCTGAATCACCTCATGGATGAACCGGTACCGGTTTTCCATGGATCCCCCGTATGCATCGGTTCGCCGGTTGGAATACGAAGACAGAAACTGATTGAGCAGATAGCCGTGGGCACAATGCAGTTCCAGGCCGTCGAATCCGGCAGCCACCACCCCTTTGGCGGTTTCCACAAACCCGTTGATCACATGATCCATGTCAAACCGGGACATCTGATCCGGCACCGGATAAGGCATCCCGGTCATGGGATTTTCCTGCATCGGCGCCACCGGACTGGGGGCGATCACCCGGTTGGCCGGATTGATTCCCTCATACGCCATCCGTCCGCAGTGAAACACCTGGCAGATGGACATGGCCCCGTGGCTTCGGACCGCATCGGTCAGATTTGTCCAGATATCCACCTGGTTCTGGTTCAGAATCCGGGCCTGTCCGGGATATCCCTGGGCGCTTTCATAATCGGTGACAATGCCTTCAGTGTAGACCATACCGGCCCCGTTTTTTGCCCGGGTCTTTAAAAATGCCAGCACATCTTGCCTGGGAATGCTGTCCCCGGCAGCGGACATTCGTGTCATGGGAGCCACACCGATTCGGTTTTTGAATGTTTTCCGACCGATGGTATATGGTGAAAACAATTGAGATGTCATGTCTGTCCCCCTGTTTGAAATTGGCATTTACCTGTCAAAATCACTTTAAACCTGATTTTTTGCCATGTCAATGTGATCGATGCCGTCTTCCGGATAAGCCGCTGACACGGGAACAAATCCGTGGGACCGGTAGAATGCGGTCAGATATGTCTGGGCGGAAATGGTGATATTCCGGCCCGGCCAGAACTGTCCGGCCGCCGCCAGAATCTGTTCCATCAGCAGATGTCCCAGCCCTTTTTTCCGGTACAAAGGCGCCACCACCACCCGGCCGAAACTGATGTCATAAAACCGGACACCCGGTGCCAGTATCCGGGCATAGGCGGCCAGGCCGCCATGGTGAACCCGGCCGATGATATGACGGGTGTCCGGCAGCAGGTCTTTGCCGTCCAGTTCCGGGTAGGCACAGGCCTGCTCCACCACAAACACATCCACCCGAAGTCTGAGCAGTTCATAAAGCACTTCGGGTGTCAATTTCTCAAAACAACAGACCTGCCATTCAATGCAGCGGTCATCTGTCATTGTCTTATACTCCTTTTTTTGTCACCTTTTCCTAGATATCCCATCCACCCGATCAATGCAAGACCATGAATATCTGTCATTAAAAATTGAATTGATCATGGATTGGTTCAAGACTGATTTCAGCCCGGGGCATTGACGTATCCGACTGAATCGGCTTATGATTGCAGGCAATACCGTTCATGGCAGCACTGCTTTTTTTTGAGGATTTTGAATCTGAAATCCGTTTTTCCGGGAGGTTTTGTGGACGTTCAAATGCTGGAAATTGATAAATCCTTTGATGACAGCGGCACCCGCCGGACGATATTTTCCCGGACATCGGCCCGGATCACGTCCGGCAGTGTCTGCATGATCATGGGAAAAAGCGGAGTGGGCAAAAGCTCGCTTCTGAATCTGATATCCGGAATCGATCTGCCGGACAAAGGAGAGATCCGGGTGGGTGGCCGGTGCATCAACACCATGACCGACACGGACAGAACTTTGTTCAGACGACGGCACATCGGGTTTATCTTTCAGTTTTTCAATCTGATTCCCGTGTTGACGGTCCTGGAGAATGTCACCCTGATCGCGGAACTGGATAGAACCTCTAAAAAAATCTGCCGGCACCGGGCTCAGTCCCTGCTGGAACAGGTGGGGCTCTGGGACCGGCGTTCTGATTTTCCCGAAACCCTGTCCGGCGGAGAACAGCAGCGGGTCGCCATTGTCAGAGCCCTGGTGAACAATCCGGATCTGGTTCTGGCGGACGAACCCACCGGCAACCTGGACCAGGAAGCCGGCCGGACCATCATGGAAATGATTTCAGACCTGGTGCGCAAACAGAACAAAACCCTGATCATGGTGACCCACAGCCCGGATGCCGCTGTCTGGGCCGACCAGATATTTACTGTGGCCGACCGGACCCTGACCCCCTTGAAACAGATTCATCCCGAACAGACCCATGAGTAGCCGGATGCTGATACGCATCAGCCTGCGCCACAGCCGGCGGCATCTGCTGCGGACCCTGCTGCTGATTTTCGGCATTGCCATGGGCGTGGCCGGGGTAGTGGCCATTGACATTGCAAAAACATCCGTGGGAAAATCCTTTGATCTGTCCACCACAGCCCTGGTATCCCGGTCCACCCACCAGATCACAGGTGCCGGTCTGGACATTCCCCAGACCACTTTTACCATGATACGGACCCGGCTGGGCATCCACGAATCCGCCCCGGTGATTTCCCGGCACGTCACGATCCCGGAACTGGCAGACCGGGTCATCACGCTCATGGGCGTGGACCCGTTTTCAGAGACCCATTTCAGGTCTCTTCCCCTGGCGTCGGAAAACCGGGACCTGTCCGATGTCATGACCGGATCATCCGGGGTATTTCTCGCCCGGACCCATGGTGAAAAATTCGATCTGGCGATCGGCAGTCCCCTGACCATCGCCCTGGGAGACCGGCGGATCACGGTCACCCTTGCCGGGTTTCTGGAAGGCCGGGACAACCGATCCGGTTCGATTCTGGAAGGCCTGATGGTCACGGACATTTCCGTGGCCCAGGAAATTCTGGACATGGGAGAAAACATCACCCGCATCGATCTGATTTTGTCATCCCCAGACACGGCCGCCGATATTCAGGCCCACCTGGGAAAAGGCATGTTTCTAGTTGAAACCGACCAGCAGAACCAGGCGGTGCGGAGTCTGTCCCGATCCTTTGAAAACAGTCTGACCGCATTTTCCATGCTGGCGCTTTTCATGGGCATTTTTCTGATTTACAACACCGTGTCTTTTTCCGTTTCCCGCCGTCACCGGGTCCATGCCGTCCTCCGGGCCCTGGGCACCACCCGGAGTGAAATTTTTTTCACGGTCATGGCGGAAGTGATGGTCTATGCCGTGATCGGTGCCGTGTCCGGGGTGGTGCTGGGAATTCTGATGGGCACAGCCGCGGTGCAGGCGGTCACAGCCACGGTATCGGAAATGTATTTCACGCTGACCGTGGGCCGGACCCAGATATCCGGTGTCACCCTTGCCAAAGGACTGGTGGCCGGTGTTCTGACATCTCTGATTGCCGGTCTTTTTCCGGCCCTGGCTGCTGCCGGTACCCGGCCGGTGAGCCTGATGCACCAATCCGTGTCTGAATACCGGTTCCAGCGGATGATTCCCGGCCTGTTCATCCTGGGTCTGATCATTCTGACCGGTGCCGGATTGCTGATGAAAGCCGGTCATGATCATGCGGGGTATGACTTTTCCGGCCTGTTCATGATTTTTTTCGGGGCCGCCCTTTTGACACCGATGATCATCCGCATGCTGGTCCGGGTATTGCTGGCGGCCGGGGCCGGTGTGCTGGGGATCATGGTGAAAATGGCCCTGAGAAACATCACCCGGTCCCTGCGCCGAACCAGTGTGCTCATGGCCTCTCTCATGGTGGTCACCTCGGTCTATATCGGTATCGGGGTGATGACCGGCAGTTTCAGGCAATCCATTGTCCAGTGGGTGGACGACCATATCGGGGGGCATGTTCATGTGTCTTCGGCAGATGAGCGGGACCCGTCCCTGGACCCGGCACTGGTGGAAAAAATAAGACGTCTGCCGGAAGTGGCGGCTGTGTCCGCCTACAACATTCATCCCGTGTTTTCCCGGGCCGCCGGAAAGGTGCATCTGTTCTCCTATCAGTCGAACCAGTCAAAGAACCGCTGGTCCTGGACCGCGGCCCCGGAACCGGAACTGGACGCTTTGCTGGAAAACGGATGGATTTTTGTGTCGGAAATCTTTGCCCGGCAGCATCAGGTAGTGCCGGAACAAGGCGCTGCCGTGGTTCTGGAAACCCGCCAGGGGCCGATATCTTTTCAGATCGCCGGTATTTTCCGGGATTTTTTCATGGGCGGAGGCCGGGTGGTGATGTCCCGGGAGACCATGGCCCGATACTGGGGGCATGATGACATTACCGCCATGCAGCTGTTTCTGGAAAACAAGGATTCCGTAAAACCCGTGATAAACACCATCCAACAGATGATTCCGCCGGGATCGCTGATCCGGCTGCGGTCCGGGACCGATATCAAACAGAGCATCCTTGGGGTGTTTGACAACACCTTTGTCATCACTTCCGCCCTGCAGGTGCTCACGGCCATTGTGGCGTTGACCGGCATTTTAAATGCCGTCATGGCCCTGCTCCTGGAACGGACCCGGGAGATCGGTATTCTCAGGGCCTGTGGAACGCTGCCCGGCCAGGTCCGGCGACTGCTGATCCATGAATGTTTTTTCTACGGCCTGCTCTCCGGAATCATGGCCATCCCCCTGGGCATGGCTTTGTCCTGGATTCTGATCCATGTGATCAACCAGCGGACCTTCGGCTGGACCTATGACATGGTTCTGCCGCCCGGGATTCTGGTGCAGGCCCTGGTGCTGTCATCAACCGCAGCCCTGGCTGCCGGGATCTTTCCGGCCCTGGCCGCCGGCCGGACCCGGATTTCCCAGGCCCTTCACATGGAGTAGCCATGAAACGTCTGTCCATCATTTCCATATACATGCTTGTCCCGGTACTGCTCCTGCTGATGACTGTTGTCTGTTTCCAGGGCTGCACCCCGGAGGACCCGGACCGTATCGATATCGCCCGGGCCCTGTCTGAAACCCGGGGCACGGACTGCTTTGACCGGGTCACGTCTCCCCGGCCCCTGACATTTCCCGAAGATGCCGGACCCCATGATACCTTCCGCACGGAATGGTGGTACTACACCGGCAATCTGACCACGGACACGGGCCGGCATTTCGGATATCAGCTCACGTTTTTCCGTCAGGCAATGTCGTGTGATCCGGTCACGGGAACGTCTCAATGGCGGACCCGGCAGCTGTACCTGGCCCATTTTGCCATCACAGATACCCGGAACCGGCAGTTTTACAGCACCTCCCGCATGAATCGGGAAAGCTTAAGCATTGCCGGCAGCCGGTCCGATCCCTTTGCTGTGTGGCTGGACAACTGGCAGGTCCAGCAGATCGATCCCCCGGGTTCCCGCCTGGCCATGGAAGCCGCATCCGATGACATCTCCCTGTCTTTCACCCTGGAGCAGAAAAAACCCCCCATTTTCCAGGGGGACCGGGGATTTTCCCCCAAAGGCCCGGGCAAAGGCAATGCCTCCTATTATTATTCCCTGCCCCGGCTCCTCACCCAGGGCGTCATCCGCATCGGAAAAGAGCGTTTCAAAGTTGAGGGACATTCCTGGTTCGACCATGAATGGAGCACCACGGTGCTGGGAGAGGACATCCGGGGATGGGACTGGTTTTCCGCCCACCTGGACGACGGACGGGACCTCATGGTATGCCGGATCAGAAAAGCGGACGGGTCCCCCAACGGATTCGGTTTCGGCAGCATCTCTTTTCCGGACGGGACATATGCAATCCTGTCGGAAACGGACATGACCCTGACACCGGAATCTTTCTGGAAAAGCCCGGACACGGGAATCCGCTATCCGGTCCGCTGGCGGATCCAGATACCGGATCATAACCTGAACCTGCACGTGACCCCGGTCATCGACCACCAGGAGCATACCCATGCCTTTGCCTACTGGGAAGGGGCCATGCGCTTTACAGGCACCGGTGTCCGGGGCATGGGGTATCTGGAAATGACCGGTTACTGACATCACTCACGCTCTCCGTATGTAGCGATGAATGACATTCACACCGATCCTCAGTGGTCATGCCCGGCACCCGATTCACTGGCGCCGCCATGATGGCCGGATGCTCCCTTGATGTCTGAATGCAGCTTTTCCACATAATGGGTAAACATCACATACGCCTTCACAAATTCACGCCCGGCTTCAACATTTTGTTCAGCAGATTTCCGGGCGTGTGCGGCGTGCTCGAAGCGTTGGTGGATTCCGGCTGTCATGCCTTTATTCAATGCATTGACCAGTTCATCCACAGAGCCGTTTTCCAAGGCCTTATCAGCCAGAGCGACAGCCGGGTCAACAGCGTCACCGGGTTTCAACCCGGTATATGGCGCACCTTCGCCTTCCCGATGAATTCTCACCAATGTTTCGAAAAAATAGATGTCCGCCAGAGTCCGGGCCTTTTCCCCTTTGGTGCGGACAGCCCGTGCCATGTCAAACATCTCTGTAATGGATTTTTCATCAGAGGGTCTCACCCATTTTAGCACAGGGGTGATATCCCCGGACTCAAGGGCGAGCCTGGCCGATTCGACCACCGGTCCCTCAAGCGTGTCACAATGCGCATGAGCTGATTGAGCGGCCACCAATACCGCAACCAGTGCAAACAGTGACAATACCCAGGTACGCCGGCCTGATCTTTTTTTCATTACATCTGTTTCAACCATGTTTCTCTCCTTTTTTTAATTCAGATTTTTGGCTATGGTGGGCCTTTATAATTTAAAACGCATAACGTGCCGATTCTGTGACAATAATAAAAAATTGTCACAGAACATGATTTGAATCCGTTCTATATTGTTGAGAAAGGAACAAATGATTCATGACCGATGAAGCGTTGATGACTGCATACAGGGAAGGTGATTTTCATGCCTTTCAAATACTCTATAAAAAGCACCGGGGAAGGGTGATGGGCTATCTTGTTCTAAAACTCAGGGACCGGAATGACGCTGAAGATGCTTTTCAGACCGTTTTTTCCAAGCTGCATGCCGGACGGTCCACTTATAAAGATGAGATCCCTTTCCTTCCCTGGCTGTTCACAATAACGCGGAATGTGGTGATCGATCATATACGGAAAAAAGACACCGCAAAAAAATATTTTCATGTCAGCACGGAATTTCTCAGCCACTGTGCCGATGAAAACAAGACCGCTTCAGAACCCATCGGTTCGGTCATACCGGAACTTGCCAGTCTGACCGAATCTCAGCGGCAGGTACTGGAAATGCGTTTCAATGACGGCCTTTCCTTTGAGGATATCAGCGAACACATGGAAATCACCCGTTCGAACGCACGGCAAATTGCCAGCCGGGCCGTGAAAGCATTGAGAAAACTGTTTACAGGCAAAGGACCTGACCAATGAACAACAAAAAACAGCGTACTGAAACAATGGACGAATTTGTGAAATTTGTCCAGGCGGATCCGGTATTGCCGGCACCCGGAACAAATCAGTCCATTCTTCAGATGGTCGAAAAGAGCCTCAACCCTTCCATCTGGATCGTCTTTGCCAAATGTTTCTGCCTCCAGACAGCCGCTGGGTTTTCAACCCTGCTGATATGTCCGCAATTTGATATCGGGGCTGGTACACACAACCGGCTGTTTCATGCTCTCCACTCAATGCTGCCCCCTTTTCTCTTTTTTATTGTATGCGGAATGATTTTTGTGCTGTTGGGTGCGGTACTGGCCGGATTGGTCCTGTCCAGGGATGAAGTCCGGGTAATCAGGAAAATCAGATATATTTACTATGCTGTTTACAGCCTGATCATTTATGTAATCTTTATTTTTTTGGGAGCCGATATGATCCTGATCAGCACCTTTGCATGGATTTTAGGTGCCACGGCAGGCAGTACGGCAGGCTTTGAAACCGTTTTCCGGATGAAGGCGGTGCCGGCGTAAGAGGTCTTTCCCAGCCTGCGGGCACCGGAAAGACAAAAATTTATTCCAAAGGATGGATAGGCAGGATCTCCCCGATATCCATGATTTTGAACCGCTCCGGATCCAGGCGGTTATCCTCAATATACCGGGCCAGGTCCAGGCCGGGATATCCGGCGGGTTCATCGCCGAGGTGAAAAGCACCCCACTGGGTGGGAATGAAATACCGGGCCCCCAGCTGTTCAAACCCCTGGATCGCCTCGGGGATGTTCATGTGGTTGTAGGCCATGAACCACCGGGGATGATAGGCGGTGGTGGCCATGAACGCATAGTCGATGCCGGGGAACTTTCGTCCGAACACTTCAAATCCTTTGAAATAGCCGGTATCCCCGCCGAAATACAGGGTCACGTCCGGCGTGATCAGCAGCCAGGAGGCCCACAGGGTCTTGTTCCGGCCCTGGGTGATGCGCTGGGACCAGTGCTGGACCGGCAGGCAGACCAGCCGGACCCCGGCGCCCAGATCCTGTTCCTCCCACCAGTCCATCTCCTGCACATCGGTCTTGTTCATCCCCTCGACCGGCCGTTTCAGCCCCAGGGGCACAAACACCCGGGCATCCCCAGGCAACTGCTTCAGGGTGCCCCGGTCCAGGTGATCATAATGGTTGTGGGAGATCAAGATGTTCACTTCCGGCACCAGGCGGGTGAGTTCTTCCACCGTCAGGGCCGGCGGGGGGACCCGGGCCGGCACCAGGGCCCGTTTGGACAGCATCGGGTCGGTCAGCCAGTACGTCTCATTGACCCGCACCAGAAAAGTGTTGTGCCCGATCCACAGGATAAAATCTCCCTTGGTCCGTGCCAGGCGCTGTGCCGTGTCCGGCAGCACGGCCGGCAGAAAGTTTTTTTCCTCATCGGTGTAGTCATTTTTTGAAGACAGTTTCCACCACAGCACATCCAGGAAACTTTTGTCCGGCATGGGCATCCACGGGGCGAAAAACCGGCCGTCTTCCGCCACATGGGGGGCATACAGGCCCGACACCCGGGTCTGTGCCACCTGATCTTTCCAGGAGGCTTCCGAAAAGGCCTGTTTTTCCTTGGGCGTGCACGCAAAAAACGCCATCACGGTCACCAACCCGGCAATCATCAGAATCCCGTACCGGAAACACCTTTGATTCCTGGATCTCATAAAAATCGATTTCCTTTCAAAAAGAGGTTTCAATCCGTCACAGAACCTATATATTGGAACAGATAAAGTCAATCATAACCGTATCCGGAGGATGTCATCATGTTGTCACCCATAAAAATCGGTATCAGCTCCTGTCTGATGGGCAACCCTGTCCGGTATGACGGGGGCCACAGCCACGACCGGTTCCTCACCCAGACATTGGGTATGTTCTGCGAATATGTGCCGGTATGCCCGGAAGTGGAATGCGGCATGCCCACGCCCCGGAATTCCCTGCGCCTGGAAGGGGATCCGGAAAACCCCCGGCTGATCACAAGAAAAACCGGGGAAGACCACACCCGGCAGATGCAGACCTGGATTGCAAAAAAACTGCCGGAACTGGAGAAAGAAAACCTGTGCGGTTTCATTTTCAAGAGCAAATCCCCCAGCAGCGGGCTGTACCGGATCAAGGTACACGGTGATGGCGGTCAAGTGAAAAACACCGGAGTGGGGCTGTTTGCCCGGGCGTTTACCGGACGGTTCCCCCGGATCCCCGTGGAAGAGGCGGGCCGGCTCAATGATCCCCAGCTCAGGGAGCATTTCATTGAAAATATCTTTACCCTGCAGCGCTGGCGACGGTTTCTGGAAGATCGCCCCTCACTGGGAAAGCTGGTGACCTTTCACACGGACAACAAACTGCTGATCCTGTCCCACAGCCAGGAGATCTACCGGCAGATGGGCAAGCTGGTGGCCGGCGGCAAACAGCAGGATTTCAACCAACTGCTGGATACGTATGAAGGACTGCTGCTCAAAGCCCTGGCCCTGAAAACCACCATCAAAAAGAACATCAATGTGCTCCAGCATGCCATGGGATTTTTCAAAAATGAGCTGACCGGCCCTGAAAAACAGGAACTGCTGACCAGTTTCGACCAGTACCGGGACGGATATGTGCCGTTGATCGTGCCGTTGACCCTGATCAGGCATTATGTGCTCAAATATGATCAGCCCTGGCTCAAAACCCAGACCTATCTCAATCCCCATCCCTTTGAACTGAAACTGAGAAATTATTTTTGAGCAACCCATGCAGGGAATGATCTATCTGGCTCTGGCCATCCTGTTCTCCACCGGGGTGGCCCTGAGCATGAAAGGCGGCAACCGGCCTTCCGTCAATCTGTGGCAGTTTCTGGCGGTCAACTATGTGGTGTGTACGGCCGGGCTTGTCGCATGGGGGGCCTGGAAAACACTGGGGGGTACCTCATTGTTCATCTGGTTTCTGGGCATATTTACCGGAGTCATGTATGTGCTGTGTCTGTGGCTTTTCAACAAAGCCATCCAGGCCCAGGGCCTGGCCCTGTCCACCACCCTGATGCGCCTGTCCGCAGCCATCCCCACCCTGGGATCTTTGATTTTTTTCAGCGAAACCACGGAATTCTGCCGGTCTTTGGGGATCGGCCTGGCGTTTCTATGCCTGCCCTTTGCCAGCCGGGAGCCGATCCGTTTCAGACGATCCAAAGAAACCGCTTCCCAGGGCATTCTCTGGGGCCTGCTTCTGTTTGCCGCCTACGGCATCACGGATTTTGTCTTCAAAATCCAGGCGGAGCTGGCCCCCCGGGCAGATACCAAAGCGTTTCTGGCCATCATTTTCGGCACGGCCCTGGTCTTCACCCTGCCCCGGGTCAAAGGCCTGAAACGGCCCGGCAATGCCTGCCTGTTCTGGGGCACGGCCCTGGGAACCGCCAATGTCCTGGCCACCTGGTTCTGGGTCCTGGCCCTGGCACACCTGCCCGGATCCATTGCCTATCCCACACTGGGCCTGGGCGTGATCGCGGTCACCACGCTGATCAGCCTGATTTTCTGGAAGGAAACCCTGCGGCCGGCCAACTACCTGTTCCTGGCCATGGCCTGTGTGGCCGTGTTTCTGATCAATTCGGGCGGGGTCTGATTTTCTCCCGGCGGCCCGGAACTTTTTTCATTCCAGGGGAATCCCCCAGATTTCTTTGGCATATTCCCGGATGGTCCGGTCCGTGGAAAATTTTCCCATGTTCGCCACATTCAGGATAGCCCGGCGCCGCCATTCCACAGGATTCCTGTACACGGTCTCCACGGTTTCCTGGCACCGGATATAATCCTCGATGTCCAGCAGGTGCAGGAACGGGTCCCACCGATGATCCAGAAGATCGTTGACCAGAGACCGGAAAGGGCTCCCGTCCCCCTGGCTGAACCGGCCGTCCAGGATGGCATCCAGCGCCATCCGGATCTCGCTGTTCTGTTCATAGACCTGTCCGGGGGTTCGGGCCGGAAACTGTTTTTCCCACTGCACCTGTTCCGATGTCATGCCGAACAGAAAAAAATTATCCGCCCCCACTTCATTTCTGATTTCAATGTTGGCCCCGTCCAGGGTGCCGATGGTCAATGCCCCGTTCAGGGCGAATTTCATGTTTCCGGTGCCGGACGCCTCCGTACCGGCCGTGGAGATCTGTTCGGACAGGTCTGCGGCCGGGATGATCTTTTCAGCCAGGGAGACCCCGTAATCGGGGATAAAGACCAGCCGCAGCCGGTTGCCCACCCGGGGGTCGTTGTTGATGACCGTTGACAAATGGCAATGGCCGGGTGGGTATCGTTGAGATGGACCGCCACTTTTTCGGGGAATTCATTCAGGTCCGGGCTGCTTTTGGTAAAACGCCGGAAGATATCCTGGAAAGTGGCGGCCACAAAAAAATACTGCTGTTTGAGCCGCAGCTCTCTGCCGGCGGAAGCATCATCCGACGGATATAAGAGCTTGGAGATGGTTTCGGACCGGACCTTGTCCTCCACAGCCCCAATATAATCACCCCGGTTGAAATATCCCAGTTCCAGTTCCCTGGACGCTTTGGCTTTCCACAGGCGCATATTGATGACATGATCGTTCCGGAACCCCGGAACCAGGATATCGCAGGCAGTGGCCATCACCACATCCGTGTCCACCCATTCACAGCAGTACCTGCCCTGATCATCGTAAAAGGAATGCACCTTTCCATAAAAAGAAACCGGGTACAGGGGCATGGTCCGCTCAAATGCCCACGGGGTGCCGAACCTCAGCCAGTTATCCGGCCGCTCCACCTGGCAGCCGTTGATGATATCCTGGTGAAACAGTCCGTATTCATAGTTGATGCCATACCCATAAGCAGGAATTTTCAACGTGGCGATGGAATCCATGAAACACGCGGCCAGCCGTCCCAGCCCGCCGTTTCCCAGGGCCGCATCCTCCTCCTGCTCCCGGATCGCCTCCAGGTCATACCCCATATTTTTGAGCACTTCTGCCACCGCATCAAAAAACCCCAGATTGATGAGACTGTTGCCCAGAGAACGGCCCACCAGAAATTCCAGGGACAGGTAATACACCCGCTTCTGATGTCTGGCATAATAGTTTTTCTGTGTGCTGATCCATTTTTTGACCATTATATCGCGCATGGTCAGGGCCACGGACCGATACACGTCATCATTGCCGGCCATTTCCGGATCACGCCCCCTGGAACTCAACACATGGTCGAGAATTGCCTGTTGAATCGCAGCCCTGTTGTCAGGTTCCAGGGATCCGCAGGCGAACATCTGTTTTTCGGACAAGGAAGGGTTCATAACCTGCTCCTTTTTGGCAGGGGGTTTTGACATGAATTGCCCTAAAACCACAAATACCCGTTGGATGACATAATGTCAATCGGTTATAATGATTGTCCCTGTGATCAGCTTAGAAATTCAGTCAGACCGGCCTTTTCGCTCCATCAAAAACAACAGAATCGATCAAAAAAGTACTAATACAAATTGTCATCCCCCCCTTGCCGGACCGCTCGCTGGCAGGAATCCGAATTTCAATTCCATCTTGGTCTGATTAAAGGGCCAAGCCGTCCATCAAAATCGAGGAGGTGGCATAAGTTTCAATTCCATCTTGGTCTGATTAAAGGGATGCAGCTGCCTTTTTTTCCGGGTTCTTTTTCGGTTGTTTCAATTCCATCTTGGTCTGATTAAAGGCAGGTGCATGCAGTACATGATATTGATTGTAAGCGGTTTATAAACCCCACCTTTTCACAGGGCCAAATTTCAGGTATTGTTCACGGTGTTGGGACAGCGATTTGGTCTTTGTCAATTTGTTGCGGGAGCAGTGCTTGAAAATCTTCCTTGGACATGGCTTCCGGGAGATTTTCGAACAGGTGTTTTAGGTACCAGTAGGGTTCCAGTCCGTTGGCCTTGGCGGTTTCAATCAGGCTGTAAATGGCTGCGCTGGCCCGGGCACCCTCGGGTGTGCAGGAGAACAGCCAGTTCTTCCGTCCTACCACAAAAGGCCGGATGGCATTTTCCACTGCATTGTTGTCCGGGCCCACCCGGCCATCTTCAATATAACGGATCAGGCGGCTCCATTCGTTAAGGGTGTAATTCACCGCTTTTCCCAGATGGCTTTTGGGGGGCACTTTTTCAACGGTGGCATCCAGCCATTTTTTGAACTCTTCAAGGATCGGGGCGGCTTCCGTCTGCCGTTTTTCATATATCTCACGGG
>CALGAJ010000343.1 GCA_937951975.1 uncultured Desulfotignum sp. | reverse complement strand
CCTTTTCGATAGGCCCGGCCATAGGCATTGTCATGATCCATCAGCGCCACAAAATCACCGAACCGCATGTGGTCCAGATGATATCGGGCCACGGTGTCCGGATCCGAGGTCATGACGTCATAGTCCCCGGCCCCCACGTGGGCCCGGCCCAGACCGGATCCCATGCACGCCGCCGGGACAAGGGTGGTGACCGGCACGGCCAGGCCCCCGTTTCCGTCGGGGGTGATCTGCATTTTATGGAGCAGCTCGGGTGCCAGGTTGAACAGCCGGATACCGGCATAATCCAGCAACGCCAGTCCCTGGCCTTTGGCCCGGATCCGGATTTTATCGTCATAGCTCATCTGTTCTTTGACCTGCCGGTCAAACTCCACAATAATATGTTCGGAGCCGCCGTGATGGCCGATCACCACGCCGCTGGCCCCTTTGGCCTCGCCGGAAAGCAGTTTGGCCTCATTGCCCGCACAGGCCAGAAACTGAAGGGAATTATTGGGAAACTCATTGGGTTTGTCCGCATTGGCCGTGCAGGAGACCCCCGGCTCGATATGGTCCCCGGCCAGGCCGAAGGCCGGATCTCCCACCCCGACATTCAACGTGATGCCGCCGATACCGGGCAAAAGAAACGGGACGCCGTTGTGGTCCACTTTCCAGCCGGCCCCCACCCGGGGCGGTCCGGGCCGGCATTCCATAAACATCTCCACGATCCGGTCTTCATTGGTTTTCAGCATGACATCCTCCTGAATTTACGAATTGAATATTTTTTTGCTGTCCGGCAGCCATATCAGGAACGGCAGGGACAGAAATCCCGCCCCCGCGCTGAACACAAACATGTTTTCCATACCGGCCATGTCCCCGACAGCGCCCACCACCACCACGGCAAAGGACCGGACGGCAAAAGACACCATCATGAACATGCCGTTGGCGGCGGACGGATGGTTTTTGGCATTCTCCTGCACAATGGCCAGCATCACCGGCGTGGTGGATAAAACGGAAAAACCGGTGATCACCAGCATGCCGATTTTCAGAAAACCGGTGGTATGCACAAACAGCAGCAAAGTTACCGGGCCCGCGGCCAGGGCCCAGAACAGCACTTTTCTGCGACCGATCCAGTCGGACAGGGTCCCGGCGGACAAAACCCCGGCCACGCCGTATGCCTCGTACAGGGCCAGGGCGGCCCCGCCGTACCAGAGACTGCCGGTCTGCTCTTTGATGAAAACACTTAAAAAAATGCCCATGGAGGCATGCATGCCGGCCCGGGCCGCCAGGATGCCGGACAACGGTTTGAGCACATGGCGGATTTCCACATACGCCTGTTTCAGGGAGCCGTTTCTCCGGACCCCGGTTTTCTCCGGCGGGGATTCCAGGGTCAGCCAGAGCAGCACGGACGTGATCAGAGCCAGGCTCAATACCAGGTAGAACCGGTCCGCACCCAGCCAGGCCAGCGCTGCCACCGCCACCATGGGCCCCAGGGTCCGGGCCAGCTCGCCGCCGGACATGAACAGGCTCATGCCCCGGCCCTTGCGGATACCGGAATATCCGGCCACCAGCACCGGCGAAGGGACATGGTACAGGGCCGCGGAAATCCCGGATAAAAACAGCAGGATCAGGAGCAGAAAATAGGACGGTGCCACCGTGATCAGGCTCATGGGCAGGGCCGTGAAGGACGGGGCCAGGATCACCAGCCACCGGGCCACTTTTTTGTTGTCCGCAAACAACCCGATGAACGGGTTCAGCATGGCCGGCACCTGCATCACAAAGGACAGCAGTCCGGCCTGACTCAGGGTCAGAGACAGTTTTTCGATGATCAGGGGCAAAAGCGGCGGCAGAAAGCTGGAGTACAGATCATGAACAAAGTGGGAAAAGGAAATCAGGGCCACCCGGGGAGTTTGGAATGCGGTTTTTTTCATTATTCGTTCATACCATGATCCGGCTCAAAAGTAAGGCAAAATTCCATGCCTGCAAATATAAAACTTGATCCAATACCAGATCGGTATTAATTTGACAAGTCAGAGACGGTTAAATTCAAAATATCCGATGCCCGGGAGGCGGCCATGACCGATCAGACTTTTGACGCATTCATCGTAAAACAAATTGCTGACAAACAATATGCCGGACGTGTCGAGCAGACCCGTGTCCGGGATCTGCCTGACGGCGAGGTTCTGATCCGGGTCAAATATTCCTCTCTCAACTACAAGGATGCCCTGTCCGCCACCGGCAACAAAGGGGTCACCCGCACCTATCCCCACACTCCGGGCATTGATGCGGCCGGCCATGTCGAAGAAAGCCGGGTCCCGGAACTGGCACCGGGGGATCCGGTGATCGTCACGTCCTATGACTTAGGCATGAACACGGCCGGGGGATTTGGCCAGTATATCCGGGTGCCGGCGGACTGGGTGGTGCCTTTGCCCGGGGGGCTGACCCTGGAAGAGAGCATGATCCTGGGAACCGCCGGATTCACGGCCTCCATGTCCGTTGAAAAGATCTCGGACATCCCTGTGGATGCCGGCCCGGTTCTGGTGACGGGTGCCACGGGCGGGGTGGGATCCATGGCCGTCGCCATCCTGGCCAAACTCGGATATGCCGTGACCGCCGTGTCCGGCAAGCAGGAAACCGGATTTCTCAATGATCTGGGAGCTTCGGAGGTCATTTCCCGTCAGACATTTGTGGAAGACATAAAACCGCCCATTCTTCCGGCAAAATGGGCTGCCGTGGTGGATACCGTGGGCGGAGACATCCTGGCCACGGCCGTGAAATCCACAAAGGCATGGGGAAAGGTGACCTGCTGCGG
>CALGAJ010000342.1 GCA_937951975.1 uncultured Desulfotignum sp. | reverse complement strand
TTGTCCACCGTGGCCCAGAACCGGCCCGGGTCCGGGTAGGTGGGTACACCCTCGAACATCAGGGAGGTGGCCCCCTGGGACAAGGGGCCGTAAACGATGTAGGAATGGCCCGTGACCCAGCCGATGTCCGCAGTACACCAGTAGATGTCACCGTCATGATAGTCAAAGATATATTTGAACGTGGTGCCGGCATATACCATGTATCCGCCTACATTGTGCTGGACCCCCTTGGGTTTGCCTGTGGAGCCCGAGGTATAAAGAATGAACAGCGGATCTTCAGCATCCATCCATTCCACGGGACAGTCCGGTGACTGGGCATCGGCGGCATCATGCCACCAGATATCCCGGTCCGCTTTCATGGGGATGTCGGAACCGGTGCGCTTTACCACAAAACAGGTCTGCACCTGGTGCCCCCGTTCTTCGCACAGGGTCAGTGCCCTGTCTGCTGCGGTTTTCAAGGGCACGGCCTTGGCGCCCCGCATCACACCGTCCGTGGTCACCAGGACCTTACACAGACTGTCTTCGATCCGGTCGGCCAGGGCTTCGGCGGAAAACCCGCCGAACACGATGGAGTGGATGGCTCCGATCCGGGCGCAGGCCAGCATGGTGGCGGCCAGTTCCGGAATCATGGGCATGTAGATGGCCACCCGGTCCCCTTTGCCCACGCCTTTTTCCTTGAGCGCGTTGGCGAACCGGCACACTTTTTCATGGAGCTGGCCATAGGAGATGGTGAGATCTTCTCCTTCACTGTTGCCTTCCCAGATCAGCGCGGTCTGGTCTTTCCGGTCCGGCAGGTGCCGGTCCAGGCAGTTGTAACAGATATTGGTTTTGCCGTTGATGAACCATTTGATGGAGATCGGTCCTTTGGACAGATGATAGTTGTATTCCCGGACTTTGTCCCATTTTTTCTCCCAGTGAAAATTGTTTGCCATACCGGCCCAGAAAGTGTCCGGATCTTTAATGGACTGGGTGTACATGGTCTGGTATTCATCCATGGTTTTGATCCAGGCGTTGTTTCTAAATTCGTCAGAAGCATGAAAGATGGATTCGCTCATAAGGGTCTCCTTATCAGATGTCGATCAACAGGTTAAAAGAAACAGTTAGTTTTTTTCCGGAACCGGGATGCCAAGAAACGGGGTTTCCGGTTTGGTTTGCGGTGCTTTTGTCATCAGGGCCAGCATGGCACCGGTCAGCAGCAGAGCCGCCGCCAGAATATATGCCATCTGTGAGCTGCCGGTATAGGCCACAATCATCTGAGACACCCGGGGGAAGATGAACCCGCCCACGCCCCAGGCGGAAAATACCAGGCCGTAATTGACCCCGAAGTTTTTCAGCCCGAAAAAATCCTTGGTCACGGACGGAAACAAGGACAGGTTGGTGCCGTAGTTGAATCCGATAAACGTGGCAGCCATGACCAGCAGGATCACCTGGCCCGGTGCAATGAACATCAGGGAAAAGATAATGAGTGCCTGAAAGCTGAGCATGATAAACAGGGTGTTGGCCCGGCCGATCCGGTCGGACACGATGCCTGCGATGATCCGGCCGGATGCGTTGCCAACAGCCATGAGCGCCACCACGATCCAGGCCATGGATCCCATGCCGGACTTGGCCATGCCGGCCACGCTGCCGATGATCATCAGTCCGGCCCCGGAACCCACGCAGAACATGAGCCACAGCTTGTAAAAGGTCCCGGTTTTCATCATTTCTGACGGAGCGAAATCAATGCCTGCGGGTGCGGCCGGCCGGGTGGCCGTAGCCCGGGCATTCGGATGCACATATCCGGCCGGGGGATTGATCAGAAACTGGGCCAGCACACAGACCACCCCCAGAAACGCCACCCCGAAAATCAGCATGGACTGGCTCAATCCGAACCGATTGATCAGCCATGTGCCCAGAGGCGCGATATAAACAGATGCCAGACCGAATCCCGCCACCACAATGCCGGCGATCATGCCGGTTTTGGCCGGGGGAAACCATTTGATGGCCGGCGGGGTGGCAGATGCATACCCGAAGCCCAGCCCAGCCCCCGTGAGAACGCCGAATCCCAGGATCCAGACGATCCAGGATGTGGAGAACGCAATGAGGATCAGGCCGGAACCGGTAAGGATCCCGCCCAGAACAGCGGTCATTTTCGGGCCGGTTTTGTCCTGGACCCGGCCGGCCAGAATCATGGCAAATGCGAACACCAGACAGCATACGGCATAGGGGTCGTTCAACGCGGCCAGGCTCCAGTCGAACCGGCCGTCTCCGGCCACAATGGATTCTTTGATGGATTCCTTGAAAATACTCCAGGTGTATAGAATTCCCAAGGCCAGGTTGATGCCCAGCCCGGCGAAGGTGACGCGCCATCCAATGTTTTTGACCTGATCCATGTTGTTCTCCTTTCAAGCAGATGTTTGGAAATCTGTTTCAATGGGTGCTCGGAAGCGGTTCATCGTTTTTTGATATATAGAACTGCAATCAATGTGCCAGCAGATAGAAATTGCTTAACTGCCTGATTTGTCAGAGAAAAATAAGATGTCGTCAACGGGTTTTGTTGTGTTCCGATTACAACAAAAGTTGTGGGAAATCGCGGGACTTCTGATAGAAGCGGCAGAAATAATGGATGAGGGTCTATTCACAACAAAAGTTGTGGGTACAACTCAGGTTGTAGGCCTATTTTCGGATTTTCTGGAGGCGTTTGCTCAATGCCTGCTGGGAAATGCCCAGGATTTTCGCGGCGGCGGACTGATTGCCGCCGGCCTGTTCCATGGCTTTTTCCACCAGAAGGTTGGAGGCTTCCTTGAGGGTGGGAAGCCCTTTGTCGGTTTCCAGGGAATGGGAGGCATCCTCCTCCCGGCCGTCTTCCGTGTCCGTGGCATCCAGTCCCTTGAACAGGTCTGCGGTGATCGGCCCTGTTTCATACCGTGTGATGGCATCATGGACCATGGATTTCAGTTCCCGGATGTTTCCCTTGAACGGATAGGTCTCCATCAGTTCGATCAGGGTTTTGGGAATGTCCGGAATGGGTTTGTCCAGTTCGGCGGCGGCCTGGCACACGAACCGGTCCAGGAGCAGGGGCAGGTCCAGGAGCCGTTCCCGCAGCGGCGGCAGGGTCAGGGTGTGGGTGGATAACCGGTAAATGAGGTCCCGGCGGAATTTTCCCTGTTTTTCCATGGCCCAGAGATCCTGGTTGGTGGAGGCGATGATCCGGGCATCGGAGTGCCGGGTTTTGTCCGACCCCAGGGCCAGATAATCGCCTTCCTGGAGCAGGCGCAGCAGCTTGACCTGGGAGGTCAGGGCCAGGTCCCCGATTTCATCCAGCATCAGAGTGCCGCCGGCCGCCTGTTCGATCAATCCGGAACGGGACTTGTCCGCACCGGTGAACGCACCGGTCACATGTCCGAACAACGTGTCGGAAAATACATTGTCATCCAGGCCGGCCACATTCACCACCACCAGCTTGCCTTTGCGCCCGCTCAGATCATGGATGCACTGACCGATCAGTTCCTTGCCCACCCCGGTTTCGCCACACACCAGCACCGGCTGGAGCGAGGGGGCAATGGCTTCCACATAATGGAAAATGGAGTGCATTTTCTTGTCCTGGGTGATGATATGGCGGAACGCGGCCGGATTCTTGATCTGGGCGAACAGATCCTGGTGCAAAGGTTTTTTGGGGGTGGTTCCGGATTCTTCCAGCGCCAGGGCCTGTTTGACCGCTGCCACCAGCCGGTCTTCCTCCACGGGTTTGATCACATAATCCATGGCTCCGATTTTCATGCATTTGACAGCCGTGTCCACCTCGATGGTGCCGGTGAGGACAATCACCGGGATCTTCGGCCAGGTTTTGCGGATGATCTTGAGAAGCCGGCCCCCGTTGATGTGCGGCATGTTCAGATCCAGCAGGATCAGTCCCGGGATCTCCCGTTCCATGTGCCGGATTACGTCCCTGGCATCATTGATGGTGACAATGTGGTCAAATCCGGCCATGCGCAGCGTGGTATCCACGGCCATCAGAATTTCCGGCTCATCATCCACCACCAGGATCGGTTTATCCATTGTCGAGGGTTCCATGTGTTTTATATAAGTTATTTTTCGGCGCAGGGCAAGACGATCCTGGCGGTAAATCCCCGGTCGGGTTCGGAAGTCAGTTCCAGTACGCCCATCATGTCGGAAACGATTTTTTCAGAAATAAACAGGCCCAGCCCGGTGCCGCCCTCATCCCTCCGGGTGGTGTAAAACGGATCCATGATTTTTTCAAGCATCTCCTCAGGGACCCCGGGACCCGTGTCCGCCACCGCGATGGTGACGATGTTTTTATGCTGATTGGCGGATGTGGTGACAGTGATGGTCTGGTCCTTGTCTTTCAGGGCCTGGCCCGCATTTGTCAGCAGATTGATCACCACCTGCAGCAGTTTCTGAAAATCTCCGGATACATGTGGCAGGTGTGTGCCGTAATGGGCCGACACATGGGGAGTGATTTTCTTCAGCGTGTTATGCGTCAAGGCCAGGGCCTTTTCCACCACCTGGTTGACATCGATTGCCGGGTCGGGAAACGGGGTCTGAGTGTCTGAGGGCCGGGAAAAATCCTTGAGATCGGAAATCAGGGTCTTGATTCGGGTGGATGCTTCCAGAATGGCGGCCAGCATCCGCTGGATGCGGGTGCGCAGGTCCGGATAAGCCATGTTGCAGACCCGGGTGTCCGGGTGCCGGGCAAAATGATCGTCCAGCACCGGCAGAAATGACTCAAACGCTTTTTTCAGATTCGGGGCGTTGAGCATCAACATGGTGGCCGGATTATTCACCTCATGGGCCACCCCGGCCACCAAAATACCTAACGAAGCCATTTTGTCAGCCTGAACCAGCTGTTTTTCCCGCAGGTCGGACAGGGCCATGGCCGCCAGCTTCGCTTTTTGGGACCCTGCCGCAGCCCACACGATGTAGCTGGACAACACCAGCACCACACCCACGATGCCGGCACAGGCCAGGGTGATTTTCCGGGTGACGGCAAAGATTTCCGCTTTCACATCCGCCACATAGATGCCGGTGCCGATAATCCACTCCCAGGGCTCAAACGCCTTGACATGGGAAATCTTGGGCACGATATGGGTGGAATCCTCCTTCCATTGCCACAGGTAATCCACGAACCCGG
>CALGAJ010000341.1 GCA_937951975.1 uncultured Desulfotignum sp. | reverse complement strand
CCTTGACCTTGATTTCACCTTGCTTTTGCATGACCTGCCAAAGGTCATACTGGCTTTGCTGGATCAACCAGCTTTCCGGGCTTCCACCAAAGGCTTTTGACAGCCGGATGGCCATTTCGGGGGAAATTCCGAATCGACCATTCAACAGGGCGGACAGAGTTTTTCTGGAAACGCCAAGCCCCCTGGCTGCTTCAGTCACTGTTAATCCTAACGGTTCGATGCAGAGCTCCTTAATCACTTTGCCGGGGTGTGGTGGGTTATGCATAACCATTTTTTTCTCCTTAGTGGTAATCATCGTAATCAACATCAACGGCATTGCCGTTTTCAAACCGGAAGAAAACGCGCCAGTTGCCAGAGACATCAACTGCCCAGTAACTATGGTGTTCACCTTTCAACGGATGAAGTCGTAATCCCGGCAAATCCATATCTTCAGGCCCGTTACTTGCATCGAGACGGGATAGAATTATCCGTAATCGTTTTACATTATCGGGATTAACACCTTTTTGCTTTCCGGTGGCATATAAGAGTTTAAGCCCTTTATGCTTGAATTTTTTAATCATGGCTTACTGTAACCCGGCCATGCCCAGGTGTCAATACTGAATCTTCTTGAATCGGAGGTGCCCATGAACAGGCTTGGCATGACGGCAACGGACACAGCCATGTCCAGGCCGCGCGGATGACACCGTAAAAACCCCTTTTCACGGATCACATTTAATGGTACAACCCGGGCCATGAATCTTTCCGGCCCCATATCCCTTCACGGCGGACATTCCGGTGAATTCTGCTGCCATGCCGAAGACCGGCTGGCGGATATCATCGAGCAGTATATCCGGATGGGATTCAGGCAGGTGGGCATCACCGAGCATATCCCGCCGGTGCACGACCGGTTCCTGTATCCCGAAGAGATCGAACGGGGGTTGACCCCCGACCTTCTGTTTCAACGGTTTGCCGTCTATTTTGCGACTCTCAGGCAGCTGCAAGCCGACATGGCCGGCCGGATCCGGATCTTTGCCGGCATGGAAACCGAGGCCTTTACCGGGTATCTGCCCTATGTCCGGCACCTGAAGGACGAATTTTCACCTGATTATATTGTGGGATCGGTGCACCATGCGGCAGACATCTGCTTTGATTATTCCCCCCAAACTTATAACGCGGCGGTTGCAGCCTGCGGATCGGTCCAGGACCTTTACCTCGCATATTTTGACCGGCAGTTCGAGATGATCGATGCGGTCCGGCCCTTTGTGGTGGGGCATTTCGACCTGGTCCGGATCCATGATCCCCATTACCGGGAACGGGTGGTCCAACCGGAGATCGCGGCAAAAATCGACCGGAACCTGGATCTGATCAAAGACCTGAACCTGGTCATGGATCTGAACCTGCGGCCCCTGGCAAGGGGCGAGGCAGAGCCCTATCCCACCCGGTCCATTCTGGAAAAAATCCGGTCCCGGCAGATCCCCATGGTGCCGGGGGATGATTCCCACGGGGTAACCCAGGCCGGCGTCCATGTGGAAACCGGCATCCGCCTTCTGGAACAGATGGGGTTTGACACTCACTGGCCGGTTCCCCGGCTTTTGAAAATGACACCGGAGGCAGGATGAAGGCGTTGATTCAACGGGTGAAACAGGCCCAGGTGACGGTGGACGACCGGCAGGTGTCCGCCATCGGCCCGGGCATTCTGGTGCTGTTGGGGGTCCAGGACGGAGACACGGAAAAAGACGCGGATTATCTGGTGGAAAAAATCGTTCATCTGCGGATCTTTGAAGATGACCGGGGAAAGATGAACCGGTCCCTGAAAGACCTGGGCCTGGCGCTTCTGGTCGTGTCCCAGTTCACCCTGCTCGGGGACTGCCGCAAAGGCCGGCGGCCTTCGTTCACCAAAGCGGCCGCACCGGACCTGGCGGAACATCTGTACAATTATTTCATTGAAAAAGCGAAAGAATCCGGCGTTCCCACGGCCGGCGGCACATTCCAGGCACTCATGGAAGTGTCGTTGATCAACCACGGGCCGGTGACGCTGATGCTGGACACCCGGCCGAACGGGTCACACTGACATGAACGGGCCCGCTCCGGACAACCCTCTTGTCGTTGTATTGAAAGAGCCCCAGGGGCCGCTGAATGTCGGGGCCGTGTGCCGGGTGATGATGAACTTCGGGGTGTCACACCTGCGGCTGGTGAATCCCTGTCCGGACTATCATTCTCTGGATGCCCGGAAGATGGCCTTGGGGGCCGGGCATATCCTGGAACAGGCAGCGGTGTTTTCCGATCTTGAGGCCGCCCTGGCGGACATCCACGTCACCTTCGGCACCACCCGGCGGTTCGGCAAGTACCGGAAAGATTTCCTCACGCCGGCCACCGCAGCTCAGGTCATCGCCCGGTCCGAAGCTGATACCCGGTGTGCCCTGCTTTTAGGCCGGGAAGACACCGGCCTGGAAACCCGGGACCTGGATCTGTGCCAGCGGTTTGTCACCATTCCCACCCACGAGGCCTACCCGTCCATGAACCTGAGCCATGCCCTGGCCGTTCTCCTGTACGAGGTCTCTTTGAAATGTGAGTCCACGGGCCGGTTTTACGATCCCGCCCCCAAAAAACCGGCGTCCGGCAAAGAGATCGAACATCTGTTCTCCCACATGCGGCAAACCCTTCTGGATATCGATTATCTGGACCCCCAGAACCCGGATCATCTGCTCAGGACCTTCCGGCGCCTGTTCGGCGATGCGGGGTTGAGTTCCCGGGACGTCCGGATTATCGAAGGGCTGATGAGCCGGATCGACTGGACGGAAAACCAGCGCCGGCACCTGACTGAAAAAAATTCCGCTGAAAAAAATTCCTGAACCGTCCCGGCTGAATCTGCCTGATCTGCGTTTTGCTTGACAAATCCATTGCCCCATGGCTTAAAATAGAAACAAGGATAATTCTAAAAAGGAGACCATGACCCATGATCAAACGAATTCTTGTGGGACTCGGCGGCACCCCGTTCACCGCCGCCGCCACCCAGTGGGCCACGGAACTGGGAGACCTTCACCAGGCCCAGCTCACCGGCGTCACCGTCGTCAA
>CALGAJ010000340.1 GCA_937951975.1 uncultured Desulfotignum sp. | reverse complement strand
TCCGGCCAGATCCAGGTGAGCGGTTGTTTCAGCCACCCCGGCCAGCCAGAAAAAAACCGGGGGGTTTCAATGATCTCATATTCCACCTGGGGCCGGAGCATGATCACGGTCTCAATCATGGACAACGGAGCAGGATCGGTGGATGTTTCCGCCCGCCCGATCTTCCCCAGGGTGGTCTTGACTTCGGGAAACCGCTGAATGATCTTGTCTGTCTGCTGGAGAAGCTCTTTGGCCTTGGTGATGGAAATACCGGGCAGCGTGGTGGGCATGTACAACAGATCCCCTTCATTCAAAGGCGGCATGAATTCGCTGCCCACCCGGGTCATGGGGTACCAGGTAATTGCGATGGCGGCCACGGCAACCAGTATGGTTGTTTTGCGCCATTGCAGCACCCATTTGATCGCAGGCAGATAGACCCAGATCAGAAAGCGGTTCAACGGATTGTTTTTTTCAGCAATGATTTTCTGGGGAAACAGGCAGATGCCGAAAAACACGGAAAGTCCCAGGGCCAGCACCAGGCTGATATCCGGCAGGGGCAAGCCTGCAAGGCCGGCACATATAACCGCCAGAGGCGGGCCTGCCAGGGCCGGAACCCAGATTTTTGCCTTTGCTTTTTTGGGCAGGGCTGGATCAATGGGGTGTTCCCGGACAAAAAAGATCATGAGCACCGGGATAATGGTAATGGCCAGCACCGAAGAGGCTGCCATGGCCGTGGTCTTGGTGTAGGCCAGGGGTTTGAACATCCGGCCGGACTGCTCCATAAGGGAGAATACCGGCAGAAAGGAAACCGTGATGATCAGCAGACTGAAAAACAAAGCCGGTCCCACTTCTTTTGAGGCATCGATAATGATCTGGGTATGGCTTTTTTGGCCCCGGTCCCGCTCCAAATGTTTGTGGGCGTTTTCCACCATCACGATGGAGGCATCCACCATCACGCCGATGGCAATGGCAATGCCCCCCAGGCTCATGATGTTGGCGTTGACGTTGAACGGATACATGATCATAAATGACATCAAGATGCCCACCGGCAAGGTAAAGATGGCCACAAATGCTGATCTGAAATGCAGCAGAAAAATGATGCACACCAACGCCACCACGATCATCTCCTCGGTGAGTTTGGTTTTAAGGGTATCCACGGCCCGCTGGATCAAAGCGGACCGGTCATACCCGGTGAGGATCTCCACCCCCTCGGGCAGCCCTTTTTCCAGGTCAACCAGTTTTGCCTTGACCCGTTTGATCACCTCCAGGGCGTTTTCCCCGTAGCGCATGACCACGATGCCGCCCACGGTCTCCCCTTCCCCGTTCCATTCCAGAATGCCCCGCCGCAGCTCCGGACCGATCTGGATGTTGGCAATATCCCCCAGCAGAATCGGGGTGCCTTTGTCATCAAAGGACACAACAATCTGCGCAATATCTTCCACAGAAGAGATATACCCCAGGCCCCGGACCATGAATTCGGTTTCTCCCATCTCAATGAGCCGGCCCCCCACATCTGCATTGGACTGCTGGATGGCATTTTTGATTTTCCGGATGGAAATACCATAGGATGCCAGCTTGTTGGGATCCACCTCCACCTGGTACTGCTTGACAAATCCGCCGATGCTGGCCACCTCTGAAACACCGGGAACCGCAGTGAGTTCATAACGCACAAACCAGTCCTGGAGAGACCTGAGTTCGGCAAGATCTGTGTTTCCGGTGGTATCCTGGAGCACATATTCATACACCCATCCCACGCCTGTGGCATCCGGTCCCAGACTGGGGGTCACCCCGGCAGGCAGGCGGCCGGACACAAAGTTCAAGTATTCCATCACCCGGGACCTGGCCCAGTAGATATCGGTACCGTCTTCAAATATCAGGTAGACAAAGGAATACCCGAAAAAGGAATATCCCCGGACCACCTTGGCAAACGGCACGCTGAGCATGGCGGTGGTCAAGGGATAGGTGACCTGGTCCTCCACCACCTGGGGGGCCTGGCCCTGATATTCCGTATAGATGATGACCTGGACGTCGGACAGATCAGGGATGGCATCCAGGGGCGTGTTGACCATGGCCAGGATTCCCCCGGCAATGACGAAAAAAGTGGCCAGGACCACCATGAATTTGTTGTGTACGGACCATTCAATTATCTTGTCAATCATCGCCTCATCCCCTGTCTGTTATTCCATATCCTGGAAAACATCATCCCCGGACACTTTGTCATCTTCCATGTCTTCAAAAAAACGGTCCTCATCATTCTGGGAGGGTTCCTTTTTTTCTTCGGCCGTGCCGGATTTCGAAGCGATCATTTTCTGAATCGCCTCTTTGAGCCGGGATTCGGAATCCAGCAGGAACTGGCCGGACACCACCACATCCTCACCTTGTG
>CALGAJ010000339.1 GCA_937951975.1 uncultured Desulfotignum sp. | reverse complement strand
TCTGAACACAGGAAAATGCAGGCCCCCATGAGATCCGCGGTCCATCCCCACCGGTTGGCCGGGATATGGGCGAGAATTTCGGCATTGCGTTTCGGGTCCTTCCGGGTTTTGGCCGTGAGTTCCGTGGCAAAGTATCCCGGGGCAATGGCGTTGACCTGGATGTTGAACTGGGCCAGTTCATCGCACATGGATCTGGTCAGCCCGACAATCCCGTGCTTGGTGGCGGCATAGGCCGGAGACCACTGCCCGCCCAGAAACGAATACAGGGAGGCGATATTGACAATTTTTCCCCGTTTCTGCCGGATCATGGGCTTGCACGCCTCATGGGTCATCTCAAACGCCGCCGTCAGGTTGACGGCCACCATCTGGTCCCATTCCTTCCGGGTATACTGAGTGACGTCCTCCACATTGATGCAGATCCCGGCGCAGTTGACCAGGATGTCAATGCGGCCGAAGACGTCCACACATTCTTCCACGATCCGCCGGCATTCGCCTTCCGCCGTGATGTCGGCATTTACATAATGATAGGCTGTGCCGCATGCTTCCACCCACTGCCGGGTGGTGCCGTCATCCACCATGATGCTTGCGGCCAGCACGTTGGCACCCCCCTTTGCAAGGGCAACGGAAAACGCCTGCCCCAGACCGCTGTTCCCCCCCGTGACCACGGCGTTCTTTCCTGCCAGGGAAAAAAAGCCCATATTGAAATCCGTCAGTTCCATATCAGTTCCTCAATTCCTAAGTGTTTTTGTGTGGATTGCATGTCAGTTTGTCCATGAGCTTTTCGATGAATTCGCAGGCATCTCCCTGAACCACCAGATCCGACAGTCGGCAGATGGGAGCGCGGGGCGAGGTATTCACGGAAATGATGGATGCGGCCCCCCGCAAGCCTGCCAGATGCTGCATGCTGCCGTGAATGCCTAAAGCCAGGTACACCTTCGGTGAAACGGTTTTTCCGGACTGGCCCACCTGGATGTGCCGTTTTGCAATGCCCTGATCCACCAGTTTCCGGCTGGCGGCCACGGCCCCGTTCAGGGCATCCGCCAGGGGTTTCAGTTTCTGAAAGCAGCGGGTCGCACCGCCGCCGCCGGCCACCAGCACTTCGTACTCCCGGATGTCCCGGGATTCGAGGGGGTGTTCGACACCCAGGCGGGTCAGGGTGCTGCGGGTGGTCACCGGCCGGGAATAGTTGCTGGTCCGGGTCGGCACCGTTTCTTCAGGGGTATATTCAAATGCATTGATCCGGATGGTCATCAGCACGGGACCCGGTCCCTCGGGAACGATGGTTTCAAGCACGGTTCCCGAACCGGCCGGCCGGGTGATCTCGACACGGCCCTCCCGGACGGTGAGGTCGGTCACTCCGCATGCCAGCCCGGTCTTGAGCCGCCAGGCCAGGCGCGGGGCGATCATTTTTCCCAGGGTGGTGCCGGGAATCAGGATACTGTCAAACCCGTGCGTCTGGTGCAGGGTTTCCAGGATTTCTGTGATGGCCCGGGGATCGTGGTCCACGGCCAGGGATTCGGCCACCTGGATCACATGGTGGAACCGGCCCGTGAATTTTTCAGGTGGCGTATTCACCAGCACGGCATGGGATTCAAACCCGTTCCGGCCGTACATGCGCACAGCCGCCGCCAGCAGGTCCGCGGTCTTTTCAGGGGTTTCCGTGTCCTGGAATATGCAGGTTTTTTTCATCAACACACCCCCTGTTTTTTCAGAAAGTCAACCACCTGTGTGATGCCCTCGTCATCCATGCCCACGATTTTCGGGTCTTTTTCCCCGTAGGTCACAGGGTTGGCGGCCGCCACCCGGATCCGGGAACCGGCACGGCCCACCTCGGCCGCAGAAAAGCCCAGATCCCGGAATGTGAGAAGCGTCAATGTTTCAGACACGTCCCGGCGCAGGTCGGTCAATGCGGGGTAGGGCAGTTTGTAGCCGCTTTCCCGGGTCAGGCTCAAAACGCCCGGCATGGCCATTTCCCAGATGGTCACACCCGTTTCATCCATGGCCTGGAACACGGCCCTGGTGCGGTCGAACCGGTCCGGATCGATCCGGATGACCCCCGTCATCTGATCCAGGCCCAGGCTTTCGGCGATCTGCACCGGCACCTGGGCCGACCCCCCGTCCAGGGAATGGGTGCCCGTGAGCACACAGTCACAGGCACGGCCCGCAATATACCGGCCAAGCACCCGGCTGGTCACAAAACCGTCACCGTCCTCAAGCCCGGGGTCCCAGATCAGCGTGCCCCGGTCCACGGCAAGCCTCAGCAGGTCTTCCATGTGGGGGCGGACCGACAGGGGGCCCAGGGTGACCACCTCGATCGTGACCCCGGGATCACGGGACTTCACGTCCAGAGCCACCCCCAGGGCGCAGGTGTCGTCCGGATTCAGAATCAGCCCCTGGGATCCGGCCGTGAGGCGGTCCGGGTCAGGAACAAATTTGACGGCGCAGATAAGCTTCATGGGCATGGGGTGTCAGATATCTCATCCTTTCTTACTGCTGGTATTTCTTCCCGTCCGCCTGGGGGAAGATGGTGCCGAAATTCATGATGCCGTTGGGGTCAAAGCTCTGTTTGAGTTTCTCCAGCATGTAATAGGCAGACCCGTGTTCTTCTCTGGTCCATTCGTTTCTGAATTTACCGATCCCGTGGTGGTGGCACATGGATCCCCCGAACCTGAGGGTCTCTTCAACAATGATCCGCTGCAGCGGGTGGTGGTAGACCCGCATCTCGTCCTCCGGGGCGCAGTGGATGCGGTAGTTGTAGACAAAGTACATGTTGGTGCCGTTGATATAGCTGTGGGAGGAGTGGCCCCCCAGCAGGGTCAGGTCGTGGGCCCGGGGGTATTCCTGCCGGATCCGCTGCATCACGCGGTTGTAGATCTTGGGGATGGTTTCCCAGTCCGCGGAAATCTCCGTGGTGAATCCGGCGTGGGCATCGTTTTCCTTCATTCCCTCCATTTCATCGTCAATGTCTTTCTGGGACCAGTTCAGATGGTTGAACCAGTCTTCAATCAGATTTGAATCCACGGGTTCGATGATGCCGTCCTTAAATTTTTCCGCAGCCGCTTCAATGGCATCGCCGGTCGCATCCACAATGCCTTTGGGACCTTCGCTCATGAAAAGCAGAACGCATCTGCCCTGGTGGAAATGATAAAAGTGCTGGGCTGCATCCTCTTCAGAATAGGCCCGGGCCACGGACGGGCGGAACCCGTTGACCATCACCTCCCGCAGCACCTGAATCCCGGTTTCCATGTCTTTGATCAGATACCCGTGAAACCGGTTGTTTTCCGGGTAGAACCGGAACAGCTTCACTGTCACTTCCGTGATGTAGCAGAGCGTGCCCTCGTTGCCGATGGCAATATGCCGGATATCCGGACCGCCGGACCGTCTGGCCACGTTCTTGATCCGGGCGATGTGGCCGTCGGGAAATACGCATTCCAGTCCCACCACCATGTCTTCGATCCCTCCGTACAGGGTGGAGAACTGCCCGATGCTCCGGGTGGACACCAGCCCGCCCAGCTTTGCCACGGGTTTGGACTGGGGGGAGTGGCCCGTGGTCAGTCCTTTTTCCCGGGCCGCATCCTCCAGCACCTGGAGGGGAACGCCTGCCTGGGCCGTGGCCTGCATGTTATAATCATCAATCTTTAGTATCTGGTTCAGATGCAGCGCATCCATGACCACGGTGTTTTCCTTCCAGTTTTCCAGTCCCCCTTCTGTGGCCGTCTTACCGGCCCGGGGGATCACGTTGACCCCGTGCTCGTTGCAGAAGGACAGCACCCGGCTGACTTCTTCGGCCGTTTTCGGGTACACGATCGCAGCGGGCACGGGCACATCCAGGACCCGCCGGACCTTGGCGTATTTCTTGTACCGGTCTGCCGAGGCATCGTACAGGTCTTCGGTGTCGGTATTCACCTGGGAAGGCGAAAGCAGTTGGCCTAAGGTTTGATTGATCTGTTCTTTGTCCACTGGCGGACCTCCTGAGTCTGAATGGTGTGCGGCAGGATCGGGGAATCCTGCCTGTTTTTTTATGATGGGAGAATTCTAAATGGATGGCGGAACCGTGTCAATAAAAAATGGAAATTTTTCCATAATATTGCATAAAAGCAATACAAAATGGAAAAATTTCCATTGTCGCTGCAGCAAAAGGATGCTACAGTCTGTGATTGTTCGATTGTTTAACGGAAACGGGGATCAAAAAGATGATTAATCTGGACGTCAGCGCACTGAATCCGCTGGAAAAAAAGATCCATGAACAGATGATCCGGCACAGCCGGACCATGCCGGCCATACGGATCAACCAGGCCGCCGGACTCTGTGGATGCTCCGTGTCCAAGATATCCAAGTTTGTCAAGAAACTGGGGTTCGGGAGCTACCGGCAGTACCTGGATTTTCTGTATGGAAAAAAAATCCCGCCGGCTGCGGCGTCAGACGAGCTGAGCCGGGTCAGGTCCTTTATCGATACCTTTGACGGCGGCATGATCGATGACCTGCTGGCGCTGATCGAGGAGCACGGGAAAATCACCCTTTTCGGATACGGCCCTTCGCTGCTCTGCGCCCGGTATTTTGAGTACCGGTTCCAGAACTGTTCGGACAGGGTTGCCATGGCCGTCTCCGATGAGGTGACCCTGACCAACCTGGTGGATGACGACACCCTGCTGCTGATCCTCACGGAAACCGGCCGGTTTAAATCCTTTGAGCAGATCTATGAAGGGGCGAAACGCAACGGCGCCACCGTGGTCATTCTGGTTGAGGAGTACAACACGGATCTGTTCAGCCAGTGCGATAAAATCTTCTGGCTTTCCCGCACGGCCCAGCCGGCCCATC
>CALGAJ010000338.1 GCA_937951975.1 uncultured Desulfotignum sp. | reverse complement strand
AGCATATCGATATCCATTTGATGGCTCACATGCCTGGCCGGCCCTGAAAACACAAACGGCACCGTGCACTGCCCGGCCCCCTTGATGGTTTCCCCTAACGTTCCTGACAGATTTATACAAGCGCCTCCAGATATGGCTTCATAGCTTCTTCAACCCTGCAGATTTCACCCGCCCCGCCTGTTCTCCTCTTTGCTGTTACGCAGATATTGTTAAAGGTTCTATTTCAGACAGGTTTATGTTTTGCTTAGCCTGCCAGAGATCATAACTATCCTGCATTCTCAACCAGCTTTCAGGGCTTCGGCCTAAACACCTGGAAAGGCGTAAGGCCATTTCGGGGCTAATGGAACTTTGGCCTTTGACGAGGCGCAAAAAAGTTGAAGGTGACACTTTAAGCCGCAGGGCCACACTTCTTGGTGTGACGCCCAATGGTTCCAAATAAGCTTCTTTGATGAATTCCCCCGGGTGGGGTGGGTTATACATAGCCATTAGTGATAATCCTCATAATCAACGATATAGGCATTACCGTCTTTGAATTCAAAAACGATACGCCAGTTTCTATTTACATCAATTGCCCAAAGGCCTTGACGATCACCCTTTAAGCTGTGGAGTCGCCATCCCGGTGTATCCATATCTTCTATACAAGTAGCGGTATCCAAAGCGATTAATCGGATTCTGAGTTTCTGTTTATGGCCAGGTTGGATACCAGACAAACTACCTGTTTCAAAAAATTTACGAAGCCCCTTGTGCTTAAAAGATTTTATCATAGTTATATTGTATAGCATGGTGCGCAATACGCAACATTTATTTTCAGCCTCTATAAATTTTCAGCACATAACGATTCCAAATAAGCGGTATCATCCGCTTCATTTGGTTTGTTGATTTTGGCAGAGTAGATTCATTATCAATCTGATTAATGTGTCTTTCTGTTTTGGATCAGATTCGGCAACCAACAATGTAAGTGCCCCATCACCCGCCCCGCCTGCTCGCCTCAACTATCTCCACGGGCATGGAACTGCTCAGCTCCCACACCATTTGGATGGGCCGTTCTCATGCAATTCACGTATTATTCAACCGGACCCATTTTTCAACAGATTTATACGGCCAGGCTTCGAGTCTGCCAAAGCCCGGCATCTGCCTGGCTTTATACTCGACCAGGCGGGGAGAGGAAATGCCGCATAAAAACCGTGTCGCAAGGGTCACGGACACGGGTGATTCTGCCGTGTCAAGCAAAGGCTGAACAAGGGAATGATAGTTCATCGACTCCAGGGCAGGGAGTGGTGATGACACCAGTTTCATCGGTTTTTTCTCCATGCAGACCGAGCACCTCCGGCAGTTACTTTCCAGCCGTTCTCCGAAATAGCCGGATAAACTTTTGGCCAGGCACTGATCTGTTTCAAAGAATTCAACCATGGCATGGAGGCGGGCAATTTCTTTTTTCTCCTTTTCGAGAAAAAGATCTGTAAGCTCCCTGGCTGTAGATTCCGGATCAAATGCCGAATTCAGAATTTCAAAAACCTCCACTGCCGATTTCGGTTGAAGGTCTATCCATTTTTTTTCATGAAAATATTCCAGGGCAGTGAGAACCCGCTGCCGGTCAGAGCCTGATTCGTCAACCGCATTGTCTATGTCGATCTGGGTCCATGTCCTGGCGGTTTTGGAATTATCCAGGATAATTTTTACGAACTGCGCCCGTTCACCGTTGAATTTTTCAATAATGGCCCGGGCAGGGATCAGGAATTTGAAAGTATAAATTTCAAAATAGGTATATTTGGGTGAAATGATGTTGGCCATTTCCAGATAAACCAGCAGGGTCTTCAGCGGCAGCAGCCGGATGTCCGACTTCCGGCTTACGGCGTATGGACGAAATTCAAACAGATTCCCTTTACATTGGCAGATATCTTCCAATACCTGGCGGATGCCATCAAGATCAGGGGTATCTCCATACGCAAAATTTTCCAGGACCGGCACCCCGTTTTTATTTCCAAACAGGCAGCACAGAGAAGGGTTGCCGTCCCTGCCTGCCCTGCCGATTTCCTGGCTGTAACCCTCAATGGATTTTGGCAGGTCATAGTGGATCACTTTTCGAATGTTATCTTTATCAATCCCCATTCCAAATGCGATTGTTGCGACGACAGTCCCGGTTTTTCCGGCCATAAAATCATTTTGAACCGCTTCCCGGTCCTCATGTTTCATTCCTGCATGATATGCCGCTGCATCCAGGCCTTTGCCCCTGAGTATCTGAGTGATCCGGTCCGCTGTCTTTTGCAGGGTCACATAGACAATTGCCGGGCCGGCCGGTTTTCCTGCCAGGACCTCCTGAAGCAGCGCATCTTTTTTTTCTTCAGCCACCGGGCGTATGCGAAGAAACAGATTTTCCCTGTAGAAACCCGTTTTCACGACATTTTCCCGGCTGACTGCAAATTTTTCACACATGTCGTCAATGACCGCCGGTGTTGCTGTGGCTGTCAGCAACAAGGCCTTTTTAATTCCGAATTCTTTTTGATACAACGGAATTTTAAGATAATCCGGTCTGAAATTGTGGCCCCATTCAGATATGCAGTGGGCTTCGTCAACGACAAGCAGGGACACATTCATCTGCCTGAGCTGGGTTCTGAATCTTTCATTTTTAAACCGTTCCACAGCAATCATCAGGATCTTCAATTGTCCCGTCCGGGCCGCTTCAAGCGTCTCCCGGTAATCCCGGGCACTCATCCCGGAGTCCAGTTTCGCTGCAGGGATTTGCTTTGATTCCAGAAAATCAATCTGATTCTTCATCAGGGATAACAGCGGGGAAACAACCAGGGTCATCCCCTGTTCAAGGATCGCAGGCAGCTGATAGCAAAGGGATTTCCCTGCACCTGTGGGGAAAATGGACGCAGCTGACTTACCGGCTGTGATCTTTTCTATTACTTGACGCTGGCCGGGTTTGAATGTTTCAAATCCAAATGTCCGCTGTAAGGTTTCTTCAATTGTCATTCAATGAATTTCCGCTTTTTATTTTTGCATTCCGCATGATTCTATCCTGTTCGATGATGGCGCAGGTGACGTGGAGGCGATTTTGCTCATGTCAAGTTTTCATTATTTGAGCATCTGCAGCTCGTCTTTCAGCATGTTTTGCTTGATCATTCTATTTCCAGAAACCCTTGCGTCAGTTTTAACAGCAACGCCAAAACAGGATCAAACCCGTAAGTCCTGTTCATCATGTGTGTGATAAGGTGAAATTCCGATGATTCAGACGTCTCAAGCCTAAGAATAGTTTTAATTTCTGCCAGTGTGTCAGGATTGCATATTTTTGCCATATCCTGTCCCAGAATCCTGATACTGGCCATTTGATAGCTGACTTTTCCTGAAATATCCAGCGATATGCTCATCATAAATCACTTTTGCCGTTTCAATCGTTCTCTGGTTGTTAATTTCCAGCAAATCCGCATAAATGATAAACGGATGGACGAAAGGCTTATCCTGCATGCCGTCGATGGACCAGAATGTTTTATAGATCTCAATATTCCCGTTTTCTGTTTTCTTGAGCCTGTTCTGGAGAAGGATCTCTCTTAATTTTTCATCTTTTGCATATAAAACCACAGTTTGCGGTTTAAGATAGCCGGTTAGCTTAAATGCAGCGACTTCACCCCCCCATTGCCCCTGGTCCGGTTCAAGACGACCGGACCGCCAGAAATCATCAGACCCTTCAAATCTTCCAAGCAGCAGTTTGGGTTTCAGCTTTTCAGTATAATCCTGGCACCACCTGTTAAACAAACCGGCATTATTTGTCAGCTTCCTTCCCCGTGTGCCCAAATCGATAATAAACCCCAGTTCTTTTAAATTATCGATCACCTGCCCCACTGTCCCCAGCGCAATCCCGGATGCGCTGGCAATCTCTCTATAGGGTCTGTTTAACAGATTTTTGTCACATAGCAGGGCATATATCATTTTCAGACCGGATCTGGTAAAGGCTTTGCCTCTGGAAGGTGCGGCCGGTGACTTTCCAGCTTTGTTTCCTTTCACAAAAATGAAAACAGGCCCTGCATTGATGTATGCATTTCCTGCCGTATCAATGAAATTGATGTCATTTTCTTTTAATTTTTCAGCCATTACCGGGTTGATATAATGTGAAACCAGCAACAGAGCCTGGGAAAAATCATTCTTATGCTGCATCAGGATACCGATAACGGATCTGTTCACCCTATGTGTTATTTCTGTATGGAATGTCAGTTCCCTGTTTTGGATAGTCATCCTGATTTCTGCATCGGCCCCCAAATCAGCATCATCATGCTGAATATCAATGATTTCCGCCTGGAAACCAACGTTCTCCTTAAAAGATGCTATCGCCTGCCTGAGTATTTTTTTTTCCATGGCTGCACCGCTTGTTCATTAAATAATAGTGTTCATTTTTTATGAACGATACATTTTTATGAACAAAGCGTCAATGGTTTTATTCATCAGCAGTTAGCA
>CALGAJ010000337.1 GCA_937951975.1 uncultured Desulfotignum sp. | reverse complement strand
GGGGCCTGGATGGCGCCGGATCTGGCTGGGGATGCGGTCCGGGCCATCAAGCTTCGGGCTGAGGGATACGAGATTTACACCGCAGCCATCCCGGCTGCCGTTACCCCCAAGAACCGCCTGCTCATGGGGGGGCCTGGTTTGTCAGACTGCCGGATTCAATGACAAGCGGCCAGAGGTTATTGGCGAAGGGCATCAAGTATTTCCAGGGAAGGCGTGCCGTCCGCCGGTACACCGATCTCTTCTTGAAAGCGTCTGATTGCGGCCCTGCTCGCTTCGCCAAGAAGGCCGTCAATCTCTCCGGAATAATATCCTTTTTTCTTGAGCAGTTCCTGAAGGAGGAACTTTTCTTCCCCGCTCAAGGCTCCCGGCGGCCGGGGCCAGGACTGTACCAGGCCCTTTCTGCCGGCCAGCCGGTCGGCGAGCATGCCGACCGCCAGGGCGTAAGCATCGGCGTTATTGTACCGCTTGAGAACAAAAAAATTCTTCAACATTAAAAATGCCGGCCCATCTTTTCCTGCCGGAAGTTTAAGCACGGCCCGATCATCCGGGCGGGGGAAGGTGCTTCCAGCGGCTCGGGAAAAACCGGCCTTCTGCCAGTCGGCAAGGGTTCTGGTGTCATCCAGCCAACGCTCCCCACCGGGCGGGAGGATCACTTCGTATCCCCAGGTTTTGCCGCTCTGCCAGCCGTTGCGGTGAAGAAGATTGGCGGCCGTGGCCAGGGCGTCGGGCACCGAGTTCCAGACATCGCGACGGCCATTGCCGTCCATGTCTACCGCATAGGCCAGGTAACTGGTGGGAATGAACTGGGTGTGGCCCATGGCGCCGGCCCAGGAACCGGTCAGGTGCTGCGGCCCGACATCGCCGGCCTGGAGAATCTGCAACACGGCAACCAGTTGTTTTTCAGCAAAATTTTTCCGTTTTGGGTCGGCATAGGCCAGCGTGGCCAGGGCCTGCGGGACGTAATGCAGCCGTTCGGGTTTATTGAAAATGGCCCCGTAGGCAGACTCCATCGACCAGATGGCGAGCAACACATTGGCCTCAACCCCGAAACGGTTCTCTACCGCTGCCAGCGTCCGGGCGTGACCCTGCGCCATCTGCAGGCCCCGCCCGACACTCAGCGGGGTGATCCGGGCATCGAGGTAATCCCAGATTTCCACCGTAAATTCAGGCTGAAAACGCGCCTTCTCCAGCACCCTGGCATCGGGTTGATCGATGCCGTCAAAGGCCGTATCCCAGGTGGTCCGGCTGATCCCTTCATCGTCCACCCGGGGATAAAAGTTCTCCAGCCACTGAACAAAATCTTCTCCCCGGCCGGTTCCCGGCAGGACCAAAAACAGGATTCCCACGATGATGAGCACACATTTTTTCATAAATAGTATTCTTTTTCAGGTAGATGTTGTGCTTGTAACAGAGGAAGTCAATTCAGGTCAAGAAAAATCCAGTTGTAACGAGGTCAATATGATGATCTGATACACAAATCATTCCAGGGGATTTGATAAAAGATACCATTACAGGCTGAAACCTGATATCATTAAGGGATGCATTTAAAATGCAGGATCAATAAACAGCAGCAATGAAACGGAGCGAGAAAAGTGGAAGCTGGCCATGTTAGAAAATAACGAACAAAGCTTTGCGGGGATAGAAAAAAATAGACTCAGGTTCTATTTTTATATCGGTTCCGTATCCGGGATCATTGTTCTTGCAGTCGTTCTTTCAATCATCTACACAAATAGCTTGAAACAGGAATACTCTGCTAAAATTGAGCAATTATCATCATCGATCATCGATGAGAAAAAACGGTTTCTGCACAACGCAGTTGAACGGACAATATACTATATTCAGCAAGAAAGGGCGCAGACCCTTCACGGACATGCCTCAAAGAATCTGACAAAAGACCAGATAGAATCTGTGAGTATAGACCGTATCAGCAAATATATCCGGGAGATGCGCCTTATTGATGACGGCTATATATGGGTCAACCGTATCGTTAATTATGAGGGTGGCGACAACTATGCGGTACGGCAGATCCATCCCAATCTTCCTGATACCGAAGGCATGTGGCTTTCTACTAATATTACGGATATCAAGGGAGGCCGCCCTTACGAAGTAGAACTCAACGGCATTAAAAAGAATGGTGAGCTGTATTTCGACTATTATTTCAAAAAAATGAACTCTGAAGAAATCGCACATAAAAAAACCTTTGCCAAGCTTTACAAGCCGTATGACTGGGTGGTCGCAACCGGTGTTTATCTGGATGATGTGGATCAGCTGATTGAAAACGAAACCCGAAAGATGCAAGAGACCCATAACAGACAAAGAATCCGTTCGTTTTCCATTGCATTTTTTGCTACCCTGATATCCATTGTGGTTGTAATATTTTTTGAAAAACAGATTGGCCGCCTGATATCATCTTATGAGAACCGAATTGAAAAACATACAAACAGTTTGATAGAGCAGAAAGAAAAAGCGGAAAAAGCCTTGAAAGAAGTCAAGCAGTTGAAGGGAATGCTCCCCATCTGTTCACATTGTAAAAAAATACGGGATGACAAAGGATACTGGAACCAAATTGAGAAATATATCCATGAACATTCAGATGCTCAGTTCAGTCATGGTATCTGCCAGGAATGTGCCAAAAAATATTACCCGGACTTCGACATTTATGACGATTGAAATGAAAACATCCATGAAACAGCGTAGACATTCATGAAAAAAGGCAGATTTGTGGTGTTTGAGGGCCTGGACGGGTCCGGCAAGACCACCCAGATGGCCCGGCTGCAAAAACGGCTTGCCGGCATGGGGATTCCGGTGGATACCACGTGTGAACCCACGGACGGTCCGGTGGGAACCCTGATCCGGCAGATACTGGAAGGCCGGATCAGCATGGACCCGAGGACGCTTGCGGCCCTGTTTGCCGCAGACCGCACCGATCACCTGGTGGCCCCGGACACCGGGGTGAAGGCTTTGATGGAAAAAGGCCGGACCGTGCTGTGCGACCGGTATTATTTTTCCTCGTATGCCTATCATGCCAGAGACATGGATCTGGCATGGGTGATTACGTTAAACGCCGTGAACGCGCAGATTTTGAAACCGGATCTGACCGTTTTCATTGATGTGGCGCCCAATATCTGCCTGGAACGGATCCGGGCCGGTCGGAAGCATCTGGATCTGTTTGAAAAATTTGACATCCTGACCCAGGTACGGGATAATTATTTTGCCGCATTTGAACGGCTTAAAGATCAGGAAACCGTGAAGGTGGTGGATGGGAATGCGTCTGAAGATGAGGTGGAACAAACGATCTGGCGCCGGATCAGTCATATGGTTACCCACGGGTGAATTTGTGAATGCATTGACAACCGGAAAATAAAGACAAATAATTTATGGAAACCAGAAAAAAATACACCATCTGTGTGGTGGACGGTCAGGGTGGTGGCATCGGCGCGGTGGTGATTAAAAAACTCAAAGACCGGTTCGGCGAGGATGTGGAAATCATTGCGTTGGGCACCAATGCCATTGCCACGGCCCAGATGCTCAAATCCCGGGCCAACAAGGGGGCATCCGGCACCAATGCCATCATCCAGACCGTGAAAAAGGCGGATGTGATCATCGGGCCGGTGGGCATCATCATGCCCCATGCCATGATGGGGGAGGTGACCGGCCCCATGGCCGAGGCCATCAGCCTGTCGGATGCCAGAAAAGTGCTGCTGCCGTTGAGCCAGGAAAACATCGATATCGTGGGGGTGGCCGGTCTGCCGCTGCCCATGCTGGTGGACGAGCTCATGGCATCCCATCTGTGTTTTATGGAAAACCAATAAGGAGAACCCGGCATGTGTGAAGCAAGTGCATATTTGAAAGAAGCGGACAGGGAAACCCTGATTATGGAAGCAGTGGACAAGGTGGAACCCGATGAGAACGGGATCCGCCTGGTGTCTATTTTCGGGGATCAGAAATTCATCAAAGGGCGGATCCATTCATTGTCCCTGGTGGATCACAAGGTGTTTATTCTGCCGGAGTGAGACGGCCGGCACAAACCGTGTGCAGCCGTGAAATCATGCATTTCGATCCGGCAATACAACCGGTTCTTTGATATTGAAAATGAAAAAGCCGCTGGAAACCGGAATCTTGTCGGTTTCCAGCGGCTTTTATATGGAAAGGGCGGGAAAGTGTCCGCTCTGGTGTCTCAGTTACCAGCCGATGGTCAAATAGTCATGCATGGAGTTGGCCGCAGCCCGGCCGGCCCCCATGGCCAGGATGACCGTGGCGGCGCCGGTAACGATGTCGCCGCCGGCCCACACCCCTTTTTTGGTGGTCTTGCCGGTGACCGGATCCGCCACAATATTGCCCCAGCGGTTCAGGGACATGTCCGGGGTGGCATTGGTCAACAGCGGGTTGGCATTGGAGCCCACAGACACCACCACCAGGTCGCAGTCGATGCGGAACTCAGATCCTTCGATGGGCACAGGCCGTCTTCTGCCCGAGGCATCCGGTTCTCCCAGCTCCATTTTCAGGCATTCCATGCCTGTGAGCCGGCCGTTTTCATCCCCGAAGAATTGGGTGGGGTTGGTGAGCAGCACAAACTCGATCTGTTCCTGCTGGGCATGGTGCAGCTCTTCTTCTCTGGCCGGCATCTCTTCTCTGGATCTCCGGTATACCACTTTGACCGATTCCGCGCCCAGGCGCATGGCGGTTCTGGCCGAGTCCATGGCCACGTTGCCCGCGCCCAGCACCACCACGTTTTTGCCTTTGGCAATGGGGGTGTCGTATTTGGGGAACAGGTACCCTTTCATCAGGTTGGTGCGGGTGAGGTATTCGTTGGCGGAATAGATCCCGATCAGGTTTTCCCCGGGCAGGTTCATGAACCGGGGCAGACCGGCGCCGACCCCGATATAGGCGGCGTCATATCCTTCTTCAAACAGCTCGTCAATGGTGACCGATGCCCCCACCACGGTGTTGCATTCGATCTTGGCACCCATTTTTTCCAGGGTGGCCACTTCCGATGCCACGATTTCTTTGGGCAGACGGAATTCAGGGATGCCGTAGACCAGAACCCCGCCGGGTTTGTGAAATGCCTCGAAAATGGTGACATCATGGCCTTTGAGCAGCAGGTCGCCCGCCACGGTGAGGCCGGACGGCCCTGAGCCGATGACCGCCACTTTTTTTCCGGTTTTATCCGCCACGGCCGGAACATCTCCGGTTCCGTTTTTCCGTTCATAGTCAGCGGCAAACCGCTCCAGGTAACCGATGGCCACGGGCCGGTCTTTTTTGCCCACAATGCATTTTCCCTCGCACTGTTCCTCCTGGGGGCAGACCCGGCCGCATACCGCCGGCAGGGCGTTTCTTTCCCAGAGTTTGGCGGTGGCGCCGGAAAAATCACCTTCGGCAATGCACTTGATAAAATCAGGGATGAGCACGGACACCGGACATCCGTCCATGCAGGCCGGTTTTTTGCACTGGAGGCACCGTTTGGCCTCGGTCATCGCCATCTCTTCGGTCAGTCCCAGGGGGACCTCCTCAAAATTTCTCCGTCTGACATCCGGGTCCTGCTCCGGCATTTTCACCCGGGCTATTTTCTCTTTTTTTTCTGCCATTTATTCCTCCGTACAACCAAGGCGGTTGTTTGTTCATGCGTTGCTTTTTTCAAAGGTTTTCATACTGGTTTTTTCTTCTTCCAGATACGATGCCAGACGCTTGGCCAGCTCATCAAAATCCACTTTGTGACCGTCGAATTCCGGTCCGTCCACACAGGCGAATTTGGTGTCTCCGCCCACGGAAACGCGGCAGCACCCGCACATGCCGGTGCCGTCCACCATGATGGGGTTCAGACTCACAAAGGTTTTGACATTTTTTTCCTTGGTGATCAGGCTGCAGAATTTCATCATGGGAATGGGCCCGATGGCCACGGCCAGGTTGATGTCGTCCTTTTCCAGGACCTCTTTTAAGACATCGGTGACAAATCCGTGGTGCCCGTGGGATCCGTCATCCGTGCAGATGTGAAAATGATCGGACACGGCCCGCATTTTGTCTTCCATGATCAGCAGGTCATAGGTTCTGGCGCCTAAAATGGTGGTGACCTCGTTGCCGGCCTGCTTCAACGCCCGGGTAATGGGGTGAAGCACGGCAATTCCCGTGCCGCCGCCCACACATACCACTTTGCCGAAGTTCTCGATGTGGGTGGGTGCGCCCAACGGCCCGATCAGGGCGAAATACTCCTCTCCCACCTGCAGTTCTTTAAAACGGGCCGTGGATTTGCCGACCACCATATAAATAATCGTGATGGTTCCCTTGTCCGGATTGGTATCCGCCATGGTCAAGGGAATTCGTTCTCCGGTTTCATCGGCCTGAAGAATCACGAACTGGCCGGGTTTGGCTTTGCGGGATATGCGCGGGGCCTCGATCTCATTTAAAATGATGGTGCCCTGGGCCATTTCCTCACGATGGACAATTTTTGCCATTGGTTCCTCCTGTTGTCAAAAAAACATATTGTCAGCAGCATCCGGCTGCAACAGTATTTGTTGATGTGTTATGTTCAATTGTGAAATCACCATTTTTATCCAATAAAGTTCATAAAATCAAGAAATAAAAATCATTAAAATGGGCAAATCACCCAATTTCAGTTTTCTAAATTATCCGGCAAAATGACCGATCCTTTGGTCTGTTTCAAGGTCTGCAGCCCCTCTTTCTGATGTGCCAGAATCTCAAACAGCCGGCCGGGGATATTGGTTTCCTTGGCATAGGCAGCCTCCTGGAGTTCGATTCGTGCAATGATATGATCCACATACAGGGAAAACTGCCGGTCATACAGGTCTTTTGGATAGGGTTTGTCAATGATTTCATCAAACAGTGGGGCCAGATCCCGGTACAGGGGCAGGTTGCCGATAGGAGTCCGGATACACCCTGCTTCCTTGTGGGCATACCGTTCCAGCCAGGCCAGCCAGACCTTGACATCTTTTTTTTCTCCCAGAAGTTTGCCGGTACTTCCGCCCCGGGATTTGTCCGTGAGAAAATAATTCAGACCGGCCATGACGGGCTGAAACGGTTCCTTGATTCTGACATTTCCGAAAAACCGGAACTGGGCATCCATGTAATCCCCTAAAGCCCCGGGAATGAACGGGGCATTGGCCCAGGGGGCCCGCTTGACCCCGGAGACTCCCACTTCGGTGGCTGTGGCGGCCGATACGATGCAGGCCCCGATCACCACGCCCTGATCGGAATCCGGTGCCACCCAGACCGGGGGCATGGTATCCGCATCCCGGCCGCTGTAGGTGAATATCCGGGTGAGTACCCCCTCCGGATTTTCCGCGTCCGGACAATAGTTGTCCAGGTTGGTGGACCGCAGGGTACACCGGGAATTGGGATGGGACATGGGAATGGGTTTTCCTTTGTCATCGGTTTTGCCGGGATGCCATTCTCCCTGAAAATTGATCCCTTTTTCCGGCAACGCTTCAAGGTTGCCCACCCAGTGGGGGATATTGTTTTCATCGACAAGCACATTGGACCAGATCACCTCGTAACCGGGATGTCTGAGTATTTTCATCAACTGCGGATCCCCTTCCTGGTTCACATCCTCCACAATACCGAAGATGCCGGCTTCCGGATTCACGCTTCGGATGCTGCCGTCGTCCGCAATCCACATCTGGGACAGATCATCTCCCACAAACAGGTCCCCGGCCATGGCTGTGGTGGTTTTGCCGCATCCGGACGGCGCGGCCCCGGCAAACCAGGTCACCCGGTTCCCCGGTCCCTGGATCCCGGTGATGAACATATGCTCGGACAGTTCTTCCCCCCGGTTCTGATGAACCGCCTTGTCCACGGCGAACCGGTGGTTGCCTTTTTTGAGCAGCAATGTGTTGCCGGCATAGGTACATTTGAAGCTGTAGGTGGTCTGGTACTGCAGGTCCATGAAAACCCGGGCATCGGGCAGATCTTCGGGCCGGTTCAGCCCCTGGGAGTGGATATTGGTGAAAAAATGACCCCGGGCCGCCACTTCTTTGTCAAAATCCGCAAACGCGTTGCGGTACAGAAGCTCGGCACTGTGACTGACATATGCTGAGCTGGTGATTTCCAGGGCCGGGTTGGAAACCGGAGCCCCCACCGGTCCCCGCATGTAAAATCCCACCACCATGGTTTTCCCTTTCATGATATCGGTCATGTTGGAACGGATATCTTCCAGGGCGGTTTCCCGGTTCATGCGGTTGGCAAGGGACGAGATCTGATCTTCGGGATTGGCGATATAAAAGGTTCGGTCCACGATCCGGCCCTGTTCTCCGGGCAGGTCAAAATGAATGGTATGGTTTTCCAGGGCCAGGGGGCGCTCTTCCCCGGTTTCCAGAGCCAGGTTCCGGATGAAGTTGCGGTCGGATTCAGACCCGGTGTTGATGAAAATCCGGTCCGGGTTGCAGATCACCACGGCATTGGCAATCCGTTTCAAAATTTCCGGATGGGAGATGCTCGAAATTCGACCCAACTGTACCCGATCCATTTGCTTTTCAAAAACCGCCAACGCCTGTTCGGCTGATCCGATTCTGCCCAGTTCATTCAGAAGGTCCATGATTTTTATCCGTATATGAGAAGGTTTGTTTTGATTATACATCCTTTTTTACTGGAAATTTATCCAATTTTGATTTTTTCTTCTATCATTTACCCATTAAAAATCAAACGATATCTTGAAAATTTTTTAAAAAAATGCTCTGCTTCAAGCTTTTGAAAGAGTGATAATCCTTGATTGATCATCGGGATCATCCTGAAAACCGTTTTTTTAGAATCAGGAGAAAAGCACATGACACATGCAGTATTTGCCGATCTGCATAATCACACACAGGCCTCGGATGGTGATTTTACCCCCGGGCAGCTGGTGGCCCGGGCAAAAGAGCTGGGCCTCCAAGCGATTGCCATCACGGACCATGACACCCTCAAAGGAATTGCGCCGGGGCTGGCAGAAGGAGCGCAGGCCGGCATCCAGGTGATTCCGGGGGTGGAGGTTTCGGTCCGGTTTCGCCGGCCATTTTTTACAGGCACGCTTCATCTGCTGTGTTATTTTCCCCCAAAACGCCTGTCAGCGCCCGGTTTTGCCGAGGCGTTTGAAACCCTTTTATCAAAAGGCCGGGGCGAAGGACTGGTCCGGGCACGGATCGTGCGGATCAATGAAGAATTCGGCCCCTTAGGAAAGACACCATTACTGGCCAGGGAACTGATTTTTCAGGACATTGCCGATTACAGCGCCAATGCCAGCCGGCGTCATTTTGCCCTGGCCCTGTCCGAAAAACTGGGCATTGTTGAAAAAGAAACCATCAACCAGATCATCGGCAATGCCAGCCCGGCCTATCTGCCGTCGGGCATTGAACTGGAAGATGTGGCCCAATTCATGAAACAGCAGCCTTTGCTGGCGGTCCTGGCCCACCCGGCGGCCGGCTCCTATCCGGGCAAAGGCCATTACAAGGAAGTGCTGCCCCCCGTCGAGATTGTGGAAACGCTGTTGCCTGAATTTCTGGATGCCGGCCTCCAGGGCATTGAGGTGTTTTACCCGGGACACACCAAAGCACTTCAAGAAAAATTGCTGGATTGGTCAACGCGGCATGACCTGCTGATCACCGGTGGGTCAGACTGCCATGATGCCGATGAGCGCCCGTTGGGCGTTGCCGGGATCACCGAATCCTTATTTCGGCGGTTTGAAACCGCGCTGGCCTAAGACCGGGAAAAACGGATAAACCCGGCAATCATACAGGCCAGGGCCGCCAGCGTACATACACCGGCAATCATGCTGATATGGAAAATACCGGTTTTAGTCCAGATCAATCCACCGCAGAACGCCCCGACCACACGCCCCATGCCCCCCACGGCGTAAAATGCGGACAAGGTGGAAGCCCGCAGTTCCGGCATCAGTTCCGTGGCCAGGCTCATGGCCGTGACAATGGTGAATTCAAAGCACAGAAACACCAGAAACAGCCCGCCCAGCACACAGGGGACCCCCCGGTCCAGAACCGGCAGCAGAAAATAGGCCCCGGCCGTCAGAATCATGCCGATGAACACGGTTCTCAGCAGTCCGATCCGGTCGGAAAAAAATGCGGTGATCGCTTCCCCGGCCACCTCGGCCATGCCGATGAGGATCGTGCCCATGCCGATGGCAGCCAGGGACAGGCCATAGGACTGCTCCAGCCATGCGCCGTAGACCACAAACAGGATATCTGATCCCAGAGCCATGAAAAAAGCAAAACTCAGCATGCCGATGACCTGACGGTTTTTCATGATCTGCCGCCAGTTGATCAACAATTGACCGATTTTTTTCCCGGTGTTTCCGGCAGGGGGCCGGTCTTCGGGCATGAGCCGGAAAATGAAGACAAAACAGGCGGCGGCCAGGATACCGATGACCAGAAACGGGGTCTGAAAGGAAACCGCCTGGATGGTCATGCCGGCCAGAGGAATCCCCACCAGAGTGGCGCCGGCCCAGGCCAGTTCAGTCATGCCGATGAATTTTCCCCGCTGTTCAAACGGCACATGGGTGCCGATGAATGCCTGAAAACTGGGGTCAAAAATACTTTTGGCCAGCCCCGCCAGAAACAGGGCCAGCACCAGGGTGCCGTACAAAGGGATCAGGCCGGCGGCCACACACCCGATACAGAGCATAACCAGAGAAAACAAAATGATGCGGCGGTTGCCGTAATGGTCGGCAAAAGAAGCCCCCACCGGTCCCAGCACCGCCGTGGCCTGGTTCAGGGCAATGACCGAAGTGACAGCGGCCAGATCCACGCCCAGACCTCTGGCAAATGCCGGGGCAAAGGGATACACCATTCGCCGGGCCGTGTTCATCAAAAGCTTGGCCAGGGTGGTGACAAAGATCAGACTGTAAAAACGGAAACGGGGGAGTGACATGCGTGTTGCCGGTTCAGACCAGGGTCAGTAAATAAAATTTATCAAAAATCAGCAGCAGACCCATGACAACCAGAAGTCCGCCCGCTATTTTGTTGATGATGGGGATGTATCGGGTGGCTTTTTTCATGGTTTCCACCAGGGAGGTGATGAAAAAGGACATGAGAATAAACGGCAGGGCCAGGCCGGCGGAATACACGGCCAGAAGCCAGACGCCTTTGACCACGGTGTCCTGATTGCCTGCCACGATCAGGATGCTTCCCAAAAGCGGCCCGATGCACGGACTCCACCCGGCCCCGAATGCCATGCCGATGACAAAGGTGCCGGCCAGATGGACCGGTTTCTGCTTCATATGGATCCGTTTTTCAAACGCCAGGGCCTTGATGTTGATGACCCCCAGCAAATGCAGCCCGAAAACCAGGATGATCGCCCCCCCCACATACTGAATGATGTGGGCGTATCGGGTGAACGCGGCCCCCAGAAACGATGCCGATGCACCCATCAGGATGAACACCAGGGAAAATCCGGCCACATACGCCAGGGTGGACAGGATCACTTTTTTACGGGTTTCCTGTTTGCCCTGAGTGAGTTCATCTAAAGACAGCCCGGTGATAAATGAAAAATACGCAGGGATCAGCGGCAGAATACACGGGGATAAAAATGAAAGCAGGCCGGCGATAAATGCCGCCGGAAATGTAACGGTTTCAGTGAACACGCAAACAATCCTTTGGAAGAAACTCGGGTTTTGGGTTGATAACTTAGAGCAAATTAATGCATTATGCAGCAGGTTTCAAGAAGTTTCAGGGAAAATCCGGTCAACCGGTGAAGAACCATAAGGAAAAAAACAGATGATTATCCGAACAGACAGTGGCCATCCCATTGATACGGCGGACCTGAGCCCGGAAGAGCGCCATGTGATTCAGAAACTGCTGGCATGGATGACATTGGTGGATTCCGTGGATCAGTTTTGTCAAAAAAAAGACCAGGCCCTGGCCGCCGGGTGGAACAATTCCGGTCCCGTCCGGGCAACCCGGACACTGACCCGGGTCATTCAGCATCTGGAAAAACAGGTCCGCCAGCGTTTGAAGCGCCAGTCAGCCTGAGAGAGATCAGTGGAAACCGGTGCACGGATCAGATTATTTATCTATCAGATCATCGTGGACAGGGTGTGCACTTCCTTTTCCAGGCGTTTGGCAGACACCTTGACCGCGGTTTTCAATTCCTGGGCAAATACCGATATTTTATATTCTTCCAGAAGCCAGAAAAAATCCTCGACTTTTTCGGCTTTTTCCGGGGATGTTTTTTCAGACAACCCAGCCACCTGGGTGGCCAGATGATGCTCAAACCGGCGGATTTTTTTTGCTTTTTCAGATTCCTTGGCCGGATTGTCCGCCCCTCTCTGGGCCCGGATTCTAAGACAGTCCACATACCGGGGCAAATGCTGGATCCGGTCAATGGAATATAAAGAAAGAAAATGGGGCGGCACCAGGTTTTTGAGTCCTTCAAACAGTTCCGCAAGAATCCGGCTGGCCTGGGGCCGGGCCTGATGTTTTAAAGACAGGGTCTGGATCAAGGAAAAACATTCAACATATGCCCGGCCCACAGCCTGAATGTCCTGGATCAGATCCTGTGTCTTCTGGAAAAGGGTGGGGCGCAGTTCCTGGATATAGGATTCAAATGCCTTTCGGGTCCGCAGGTTTTTTTCAAACAGATGCCCGGTGATACAGGTATAAACCGCATGTTGAAATGCGGCCGGTCCGTCAAAATACATGGCGATCCGCTTGAGATCCCCTGCGGCGCGGATATCTTTTTTAACGGCCTTGAACAGATCGGCAAACCGATACTCATACAGCCTTCGGATGCCCCGGGCATGGGCGGTTTCCGCATCCTGTCCGGAGAGAAACAGGCGCAGGCTTAACGTGTCCCCCTCGATTTTCAATCCCGGGTACACCTTTCGGGTGAACCCGTCCGGCTCGTCAATGCAGTGCACGTCCGCAAGATCGGGAAACGTCCAGTCAGTGATTCCTGTTTTTTCAAATGTCTGCCTGGCCCGGTCCAGGGCGGATGTGCCGGGCTGGGGGGCCGTATCCGGAAACCGGTTTAAAATGGCCGGGTCCCTTAAAGAGGTGATCTCCCGGTCCTTGTGGTCCCGGATGGAAATCCGCATTTTCAAGTGATCCGCCAGATGGTCTTCCGACCAGGCTGTGGCAGGAATGGTCAATCCATAGTGTTTCCGGATAAAAGCGGACAACTGGGAGAACAACGGGGTATCCTCCTTGGGCAGATCCTTTGCGATCCGGGCCGCCGTGGCCTGAATGGGCATTAGCCGGACCCGGAAAGATTTGGGCAGTCCCTTGATCAGTCCGGCGATTTTTTCTTCAAACAGTCCGGGCACCAGTTTTTCAACGGCAGTCCGGGGGACCTGGGCCGCCATGTCCGCCGGCACCTTGACCGTGACCCCGTCCGTGTCGTTTCCGGGATCGAACCGGTAGGACAGGGCAAAGTTTCCCTGTTTTGTGTTCAGCACATCCGGAAACTGTGCCAGGTGATCCTGATCGGCCCGGTTTTTTTCCAGGTCCTGCCGGGTCATGCGCAGAAACGTATCATCTTTCTGGTCTTTGAGAAATTTGGCAAAGGTCTTGATGTGATAAAACGGCCGGGGCAGCCGGGCATGGTAGAACTGGACCATGTCCTCAGTGCTCACCAGAATGTCCCGCTGCCGGATCTTGTGCTCCGCTTCTTCCAGTTCTTCGATCAGGTTCCGGTTGTGGATCATGAAGGCGAAGGGCTGGTGAATCTCTCCATCCACCAGGGCGCTGCGGATAAAAATATCCCCGGCCTCCTGGGGATTGATTTTCCCGTAAGGTACGGCCCGGCCCGCCACAATGATCAGACCGAACAACGAGACCTGCTCCGTGGCCATGACCCGGCCCTGTTTTTTTTCCCACCGGGGATCGGAATAGGTGCGGGTGCACAGATCCTTTCCGATTTCCTCCAGCCAGGCCGGATCGATATTGGCCACCCCTCTGGCAAACAGCTGGCTGGTTTTGACAAATTCGGCCGCCACAATCCAGGGCCCGGCCTTGTTAAACAGGCCGGATCCCGGAAAAATCATGGCCTGCTGACCTTTGGCCGCCGCATAGATATTTTTTTCCTTTTTATGGGCAATGTTGGACAGGTATCCGGCCAGAAGGGATTTGTGCAGGGCCGTGTACAAGGGGCCGCCGATGTCTTTGGCCGTTGATTTCAGATGATCGGTGCCGGGCAAAAAAGTAAAGGGAGAAAAATCGGAAAACCCGTGTTCCTCCAGCTGGCGCCGGATCTGGCTGTGGATATCCAGCCATTCCCGGATGCGTTTGAAGGACAGAAAATGGTCCATGCAGAACTGCCGGAGTTTTGACCGGGAGCGGGATTTTTTTTCTTCCGCCTTATAAGTATCCCAGATATTGAGCAGGGTGATGAAATCAGAGGACGGATCTTTGAACCGGGCGTGTTTCTGGTCGGCGGCCGCTGCTTTTTCCACCGGACGCTGCCGGACATCGGAAATGGACAATGCCGTGGCAATGACCAGGGCTTCGGCCAGGCAGTGGTTGTCTTTAGCCGCAATGAGAATGCGGGACAGTTTGGGATCCACCGGGATTTGCGACATGATTTTTCCCACCCCGGTGAGTTCTACGGATTTTTTTTGTTTCCCCGATATCTTGACAGCCCCCAGTTCCACCAGGGTGGCGAATCCGTCCCGGATGCTTTTGGGGGCGGGCGGATCAATAAAGGGAAATCCCTGTACATCCCCCAGTTTCAGGGCGATCATGCGCAAAATGACTTCCGCCAGGTTGCTGCGCAGAATTTCCGGGGCCGTGAAAAAAGGCCGGCCGTTGAAATCGTCTTCATCATACAGCCTTATGCACACCCCGTTTTCCACCCGGCCGCACCGTCCCATGCGCTGGTTGGCGGAACTCTGGGAGATGGGCCGCACCGGCAGCGACGTGGTGCGGGTTCTCGGGGAATAACTGGGAATGCGGGCCAGGCCCGTGTCGATCACATACCGGATACCCGGGATGGTCAAAGAGGTTTCCGCCACATTGGTGGACACGATGACTTTCCGGCCCGGGGTCCTTGAAAACACTTTGGCCTGTTCTCTGGCGGACAGGCGTGCGAACAGGGGCAGGATGGTGACACCGGGATGCTGCCGTCCCCGGAGCAGTTCCATGGTTTCCCCGATGTCCTGTTCCGTGGGCATGAAAATCAGTATGTCCCCGGCCCGGGTGCGGGTCAGAAGAGAATGGGCCGCATCCGCCGCCGCCTCCACATACCCCTGGTCCTCCGGATTCTGCTTTTCTCCGGTGTCTGTAAGAATGGGCCGGTACTGCACCTCCACCGGAAACATCCGGCCCGAGACTTCGATGATGGGGGCGTTGTCAAAGGCTTCGGAAAATTTCTGGGTATCGATGGTGGCCGAGGTGATGATCAGTTTCAGGTGTCTGCGTTTTTTGATCAGGCGCCTGAGAATGCCCAGGGTGAAATCGATGTTCAGGCTTCTTTCATGGGCCTCGTCCACAATGATGGTGTCATACCGCCTCAACATGGGATCGTGCTGGGTTTCCGCCAGCAGAATGCCGTCGGTCATCACTTTGATACAGCCCCGGGAGGAGGTTTTGTCATCAAACCGGATTTTATATCCCACGGACTGCCCCAAAGGCTCCTGAAGTTCAAAGGCAATCCGCTTGGCCACATTGATCGCAGCGATGCGCCGGGGCTGGGTGCACCCGATCATGCCCCGGGTGCCGCATCCGGCGGCCAGGCAGAACTTGGGAATCTGGGTGGTTTTGCCGGAACCGGTTTCCCCGGAAATGATCACCACCCGGCTGGTCTGGATGGCTTCAATGATGGCATCTTTTCTGGCCGTGATGGGAAGATCCGGAGGGAAATTCAGCCGGGCCGGCCTGTTTTCAGGGGGGCGGGCCGACGGTTTCCGGGCGGGCCTTTTTTTTTTGTGAAACTGGGAAGCGTCTTTTTGCATCATAAACCCGTCATTTTATCACAGGGATAAAAAATGTCAAATTCAAGCCTGAACCGCAATTTTTCTTGACATGATTCCAGGAATAAGAGAAAAGGGGCAGCCTGAACGGATATATTTCAGATCCCAAAAAATGAACATCTGCCGCCGGTTTTTCTTGTTTACCTCGAATCATGAACTGTGATATGGATTTTAAATTATGACTCAGATCATCAGTATAGCCAATCAAAAAGGCGGGGTGGGAAAAACCACCACCGCGGTCAATCTGTCTGCAGCACTGGCCATGCTGAAGAAAAAAGTGCTGCTGGTGGACTGTGATTCCCAGGCCAATGCCACGACCGGTCTGGGAGTGGAAAAACCCGGTCTGGAATCCTCTCTGTACCATGGATTGATCGGTGAAGCGGATATCCGGGACTTGCTGCGGCCCACCATGCTGCCGAACCTGACCCTGTTGCCGGCAAATGTGGATTTGATCGGTTTTGAGATTGAAATGGTGTCGGTTCCGCAACGGGAGGCCCGGCTGAAACAGATTCTGGCGCCGGTGGCAGACCAGTATGATTATGTGTTTATCGATTGCCCGCCGGCATTGAGCCTGTTGACCCTGAATGCGTTTGTGGCATCCCATTCCGTGCTGATCCCGCTCCAGAGCGAGTTTTTTGCACTGGAAGGACTGGGGCAGCTTTTGAACACGGTCAAGCGGGTCAAGTCATCGTTTAACCCGGGGTTGAAAATCAAGGGAATTGTGCTGACCATGTTTGACCGGCGGACCAATCTGGCCCAGAATGTGGTGGAGGATGCCCGGAAATATTTCAAGGATCTGGTGTTTAAAACCAAGATTCCGCGGAACGTGAAACTGGGAGAAGCCCCCAGTTACGGCATGCCGGTCATGTTATATGACAAGCAGTCGCAGGGAGCGAAAGGATATATGGCGTTTGCCAGGGAGCTGCTGAAACGATGATGGAGAAAAAAAAGAAAAAAACAGGCCTGGGCCGGGGTATCGGGGCGTTGATTCCGGATTTTGATCTGGATGGCCAGAAGGACCGGGGAAATTTTTTCATGTGTCCGGTGGATAATATCGCTCCCAACCGGTATCAGCCCCGGACCGATTTCAATGAAGAGGAACTGGACCGTCTCAAAGAGTCCATTGCCGAACAGGGGGTCCTGCAACCGCTGCTGGTCCGGCATATGGACGGCACCTATGAACTGATCGCCGGCGAACGGCGCCTTCGGGCCGCCAAGTCAGCCAACCTGAGCCATGTCCCGGTGGTGGTCAAGGACCTGACCGACGAGCAGGTGCTGGAAGTGTCCATCATTGAGAATATTCAGCGGGCCAATCTGAATGTGCTGGAAGAAGCGGAAGCGTATTTCAGGCTCATGGATGAATTCGGCTATACCCAGGAAAAAGTGGCCAAAAAAATAGGCAAAAACCGTTCCACCATTGCCAATCTGCTCCGGCTGCGGGGGTTGCCTGAAAAAATAAAAAAAAGTCTTCTGGATGAAGAAATTTCCACGGGCCACGCCCGGGCCCTGCTGGGGGCGGATTCTGTGGAAATCCAGCTGGCCCTGTTCGAACAGGTGGTTGCCCAGAAACTGTCGGTCAGAAAAACCGAGCTTCTGGTGAATCAGTCCAAACAGGAAAAACCCGCACCGGTCCGGAATCTGTCCGCAACAGAACAAGCCTTTCTTGAAAATACCTGCTCCCGGATTTCCAGCCAGATCCAGTCTCCGGTGAAAATTCGAAAAACCGGGGAAAAAGGACGGATTGAAATCAATTTCACGTCACAATCGGAATTTTCCCGGCTGGTGAATCTGCTGATCAATATTTCATGAAAATTACCATAGCAAAAACCGCCGGCTTCTGCATGGGGGTCCGCCGGGCCGTGGACATGGTGCTGGATGCCGCCAATAAATCCGATACACCGATATACACCTACGGGCCTTTAATCCACAATCCCCAGGTGCTGGAAATGCTGGAGACCAAGGGAATTTCCCGGCTGGATACCATTCCTGAAAAAGGCACGGGACTGGTGCTGATCCGTGCCCATGGTGTGCCGCCGGAAGATGAAACCGCCCTGAAAAAAGCGGGATTCACCGTGATCAATGCCACCTGTCCCCGGGTGGTCCGGGTTCAGGTGATTATCCGGAAATTTGCCCAGAAAGGATTTGCCACCATTATTATCGGTGAAGAAAATCATCCCGAGGTCAAGGGGCTGCTGGGATATGCTCAGGGCAACGGTCACACGGTGACGGCCATGGATCAGTTTACGGCGTTGCCCGTATTTGAAAACGCGGTGGTGGTGGCCCAGACCACCCAGAACACGGCATTATATGATGAAATTAAAGCCTTTTGCGCAGCACACCGGACCCATTACCAGGTGTTTGATACCATCTGCGGGTCCACGGAGCGCCGGCAGCAGGAGGTCAGACACCTGGCCGCCACCCATGATGCCGTGATCGTGGTGGGGGGGCGGCAGAGCGGAAATACCCGGCGCCTGGCCCAGGTGGCCGCTGAAGCCCGGGCCGTGGCCACCCATATTGAAACCGTGTCGGAAATCGATTTCACGGCCCTGGCAGGATTCCGTTCCATTGCCATTACCGCGGGGGCCTCCACCCCCAACTGGATCATCACAGACACCTGTTCCCGGGTGGCCCGGCATCTTGAGGATCAGCAGCCCCTGGCCGGCGCCATCTCCCGGATCCAGGGGGGTCTGTTAAAGACCAATCTGCTGCTGGCACTGGGGGCCGGCAGCCTGACCTATGCCTGTTCCGTGGTTCAGCAACTGCCCCGTACATGGATTCATGCGGCCATTGCCATGCTTTATGTGTTTTCCATGCAGGTGTTGAACAATATGTTTGCCGTTAAATCAGACACATACAACCATCCGGACCGGGCCGGATTCTACCGGCGGTATCGCCCTGTTCTGACGCTGCTGGCGTTGGGTTCCGGCGGGGCCGGGCTGTATCTGGCATATACCACGGGTGTGATCTCTTTTTTCATTCTTCTGATCATGAGCCTTCTGGGACTGTCCTATAACCTGAAGATCCTCCCCCGGGGATTGGGTGGTAAACAGCAGATTCGTCGCATCAAGGACATTCCCGGATCCAAAACCATCCTGATCACCATGGCCTGGGGAGTTGTCACCAGTATTCTGCCGGCTGTGGATACCCGCAGTGTCCCCGTCTGGATGGTCGTGGCATTTTTGTATGCCGCCGGGCTGGTGTTCAGCCGGACCGCATTTTTCGATATCAAGGCCATCCAGGGCGACCGGATTGCCGGCAGAGAAACCCTGCCCATACTTCTGGGAGAAAAAAAGAGCTTTGTTCTGATCCGGTATGTGCTGATTGCAACCCTGGTCCTGCTGGCAGGGGCCTGGACGGCCGGGCTGCCTTTTTCCCTGGCATTTCTGCTGGCGCTGGTGCCGGGTTTTATGCTGGTGCTGATTCGTTTGTTTGAAAAAGACATGCAGATGTCCGGCATCCAGATCGAATTTCTGATCGAATCCTCATTTCTTCTGACCGGAGTGATGGCCGCCGTTCTCTAAGAAAGAAGCTGTTTGATTTTTTGGTCTTTTTCATGCCACAGCTGGTTGAGCCACTCACAGAACTGCTCCTTGAAAACCGGATCATTGAAATAATCCCCTTTGACCTGCCATCCGGTTTCCAGCAATTGTAAATCCACAATGATTTTCCGGGTTTTACCGGATATGAACGACCAGAAGCTCGGCACCCGGCCCGGATAAACAATGGTGACATCGACGATGTAATTGAGACAGTCTCCCATGGATCCCAGAACAAAGGCGATACCGCCGGCTTTAGGGGTCAGCAGGTGTGAAAATGCGGATTTTTTGGCTTTTTCCGGTGTGTACCGGGTGCCTTCCACAAAATTCATGATGGAAACCGGGGTGTGTTTGAATTTTTGACAGGCCTTCCGGGTGCTTTCCAGGTCTTTTCCCTTCAGATGGGGGTTCTGGGCCAGAAATTCTTTGGAATACCGTTTCATGAACGGAAAATCCAGGGCCCACCAGGCGAGCCCCAGAAACGGGACCCAGATCAGCTCTTTTTTCAGGAAAAACTTGAGCATGGGGATTTTTTTGCGCAATGTTTTCTGGAGCACCAGGATGTCCACCCAGGACTGGTGGTTGGACAGCACCAGGTACCACTGTTTCGGGTTGAGTTTGTCCAGACCCCGGATATCCCAGTCGATGTTGCAGAACAGATCCGTGTTGACGGAATTGATGTAAATCCACAGCCCGGCAATGCCCATGAGTATCCGGTCCAGGATCACCACCACGGGCTTGAACGGCAGGATGAACTTGAGCAGGGAAATCAGTATCAGCGGCACTGTGAGCACAATGGTGTTGATCAGGTAAATCAAAAAAGATACCGCACCTTTCAGCGGTGATGGCAGAAAAGAAAACATGAAAGGTCCTTATGTCTGTTTGTGGTTCATGATGTATTTTTTGACCGTTCGTCTGTCCAGCCCGGTTTTCCGGGCCACTTTTTCATATGTGCCCAAAGTGTCATACAACAGGGTGCAGTATCCGGACAACAGGTCGGAAACCGGCAGATCCTGGGCCTGGATGCCCCGGCACAGAAAACCGGAAAGAGATTCGTCTTCAGGTTCCTGTTTGCCCAGGTAATCCCGCCGGAGCAGCACGCTTCTCACGCACTGCTCCAGTTCCCGGACATTCCCAGGCCAGCTATAATGGTTTCCCAGGCGGCGGTCAATGATTCTTTTGATTTTGTTCGTGATTTTCGGTGACGCCAGCCCGAGCATGCGGGTGACCGTGAAATTCAGAAGCGCGTCCAGTTCGGCCGGATCCTGCTGAATCCGGGTGCGCAGGGGCGGTACTTCAATGATGTCCGAACACAGCCGGTAATAGAAATCTTCCCTGAATACCCGGCCGTCCATGATCTCTTTTTTCGGGCGGTTGGTGGCGGCAATGACCCGGCCGTTGAACCGGGACAGCCCATGGGCGCCCACCGGGGTGAAGGTGCGCTCCTGGAGCACCCGCAGCAGTTTGACCTGGATATGGTCCGGGATCTCTCCGATTTCATCCAGAAGAATGGCCCCATGGGGACTGCACCGGTCCAGGACCCCCTGGTAGTCCTCCACAGCGCCTGTGAATGCCCCTTTGGTGTGGCCGAACAGTTCGGATTCCAGAAGGGTTTCCGGGTACTGGGACAGGTTTAATGAGGAAAACGCCCGGGTGAAACTTTGGACAAAACAGCCGCGTTTTCTGTCAAAGGGAATGAATCCGCTCATGCCGATGGCTCGGGCGGCCGTGCCCTTTCCCGTGCCGGTCTCTCCTAAAAGCAGTGTGGAAAAATCCTCCATCCGGTTCCACAGATGCTGGTCATACAACCCGATGTTGTAGGTGAACAAGTTGTACCAGAGGTGTTTTTTAAAGGTTTTCATGCACGGGCTGGCACCCACCAGGGTGTTAGAGATAAAGTAAAACGCCCGGCGCAGCTGAAAGGACAGGGCGAAATAATGGTAAAACCGGGAGGTGGAAAACCCTTTTTCCTCCATCATCTTTCGGGCGTCATCCACAAAATCCACGGGTACCGGCTCATTTTGGGCAGTAATCTGATCCTGGATCAGCTGGTCAAACCGGTCCCGGAATTTATGGAAAATATCAAACAGATACACCACCCGCAGCACTTCCTGGTCCTCTCCGGTGTACTGGTTGATGTGGCCTCTGTTCTGGCGGGCCAGTTTTTTGAGCTGCCGGTCCACTTCCAGTACGCACATGTCCTTGCTTTCCCGGCGGGCCGCAGACGGAAACAGCCCGGCGATTTTCTGATCCAGGCGTTCCCTAAGCTCACTGAACGGGTTGGCAAAGGCTGCGTTGTGGACGGTTTTAAAAAAATGTCGCTCGGTCTGGGTCAGTTCGGCTTTTTTCATAGGTGTTTCCTGTGGTTGGTCATGTGCATTTTTGTATAACCAATGTTCATAAAATGCAAGAACAAAACATGTCAGGCCGACGGCATGAAGGAATACATAACATGAAAATCATTTGAATTCGGGCTGTTGTATGTTTTGATCCGTGTGGCATGATTTTTGATATGCATCGTGGGGATAATCATTGAATTGTATGAACCCGATCTTGTTTGATACTCCCATTGAAAAAAGATATGGGAGTAACATTAAAGAAAAATTAAATGGAGATATCCTAAAAATGATAACACGCATTTTGCACTCCCGGCTGCCGCTGATGATCTATACCCCGGTCAAGGTGTTTGACCTTGCTTATTTTCACGCTGTTTATGCAGCGGGGGCACTGCCGGTATTCGACACAGAATTTCTGGACCGCAAAGAGATCCTGCAAAAGATCCTTCAGCTGTCCAAAGAAAATATCGTTTTCGGCATCCGGCTGGCATCAGTGGATTCACAGGTGCTGGAAGCCTTGGAAAAACAGCCGGTTTCCAACCTGGATCTGGTGGTGATGCCGGTATCTAAAACAGGTGACGCCCTGGAAAAGCCGAATTTGGGCGATACCCGGGTGTTACTGGAAATCAAGGATATCGGCCTGACGGACCGCATTGACAAAGCCGATCCCCATGGCCTGATTCTCAAGGGCAATGAAGCCGCCGGCCAGGTATCCAAATATTCTTCGTTCATTCTCATGCAGTGGTATCTGAAACACCAGAACCGGCCCGTGTTTGTTCACGGCGGGGTGGGACAGTACACGGGTGCGGGCATGCTGGCCGCCGGGGTGTCCGGTTTTGTCATGGACACCCAGGTGCTTTTGGCGGACGAAGCCCCGGTGTCCCCGGCCTTTAAGAATCTGCTGGCCGCAGTGGAAGAGGGCGATTCCACAGAGATCAGCATCCAGGACAAACAGGTGTTCCGGGTATTTGCCAAACTGGGTACCAAAGTGGTCAGAGATCTGAAACAGGAAGCCGTGGTGCTGGAAGAACACCCGGATGGGGAACAGCAGCTGTATGAAAAAATATCCTCTCAGATCATCGCGTTGAACGATACCGAAGCCCCGTTTGTCCAGTCCCTGTTTTTTATGGGCCAGGACGGGCTGTTTGCCCGGCATATGGCAAAAAAATCCCATAAACTGTCTGAAATGATACATGATTTTTTTGTCACTCTGGGACAGGTGCTCGATTGTGTGGATGCATTTGATCCGGTAACGGAAAATTCATTGTTTGCCCGGAACCAGAATACCCGCCTGCCGCTGATTCAGGGGCCCATGGCCAATATATCCGACAACCCGGAATTTGCGGCAAAGGTGCGGGATGCCGGGGCATTGCCTTTTTTTGCCGTGGGATCCTTGCCCGCATCTCTGGCCGATGACATGCTGTCCAAAGGAAAGGAAAACGTGTCTAACTGCGGGGCCGGCCTGGTGGGGATTGAAGCGTTCAATCCCAATGTGCACAAGCATCTGGACATGGTGAAAAAATACCGGATTCCCTTTGCCCTGTTTGCCGGGGGCATTCCCTCCCAGGTGCGGGACCTGGAGGCGGCCGGCACCCAAACCTATCTGCACACCCCGTCCGTGCCCATGATGGGAAATGCATTGAAAAGCGGGTGCGTCCGGTTCATTTTCGAAGGCGGAGAAGCCGGGGGACATGTCGGATTTCTGTCTTCTCTGGTGCTGTGGGAAGGCGCCATTGAAACGCTGGTGCGCCGGAACCAGGATTTATCAAAACTCTTTCTGGTGTTTGCCGGCGGCATCTCCACCTGTTTTGCCTCGTATTTCATCTCCGGCATGACCTCGTTTCTGGCCAAAAAAGGCGCTGCCATCGGGTTGCAGGTGGGCACGGCCTATCTGTTTTCCAAAGAGATCGTGGATACCCGGAGCATGACAAAGCAGTACCAGGAGATCCTCATTGAAAAAGACGAGACCGTGGTGATCGGCAAAAGTCTGGGCCTGGCCTCCCGCACCGCACCCACGCCGTTTGCAAAGATGATGAAGGAACTGGAACACACCATGATCCTGGACAAGGTGGGTCTGGATGAACGCAAGCGCGCCTTTGAAAAGAAAAACATCGGGTCTTTGCTTATCGGGGCCAAGGGATTTCTGCCGGATTTCAAACGGCCCGGCGAACAGTACTACACCTGGTTCAAGGATGAGGAACACCGGGAAAAAGGCAATTTCCTGGTGGGGGACAGCCTGGCGTTTTTTAAAAAAGATGTCACCATCCAGCAGATCCATGATACATATTTTACGGCCAAATCCCGATTGTTTCATCACCTGAATCAGCTGGAGGTCCTTTTCAGCCCCAAAAACCGGATCAACGACGAGATCGCCGTGGTGGGCATGGGATGTACCCTGCCGGGTGCTGATTCCCCGGATGCGCTGTGGGACAATATCCTGGGGAAAAAATACGCCATCAAATCCATGCCGGATCACCGGTTTGATAAGGATCTGTATTACAGTCCGGACCGGGATGCCGAAGACAGGACCTACACCACCCTGGCCGGGGTGGTGGATGATTTTCAATTTGATTATGAACGGTTCGGGTATGCGCCGGACAAGGCCAAACGGTTGTCCCGGAGCCAGCAGATGGTGCTGCAGACCGCTTACAAAGCCGTGGAGAATGCGGGGCTTGTGGATGATGCGGATCATCTGATCTGTGAGGATCCCCAGCGGACCGCCGTGATCATCGCCACCTGCCTGTCCAATGAACTGGGCAACACATTGCAGCTTAAATACTGGTTTCCCCAGATTCTGTCCATGATGGAAAAAACCGAAGCCTGGGATGCGCTGTCCGATGACGAGAAAGCCGGTATCCGGGAAAGCCTTCAAACACACCTGGAGGGGGAACACAAAGGATATGACCCGGTGCACGGGATTCTTTTGAACATCGAGGCGTCCCGCATCGCCCGGCACTTAGGTATCCGGGGAGCCAACTATATTGTGGATGCGGCCTGTGCCTCGTCCATCACCGCCCTGGAAGCGGGAATCGGTGAGCTGCTCTCCGGCGAGCATGACCAGGTGATCGTGGGCGGGGTCAATACCCATCTGGCGCCGGAATCCTTTATCGGATTCGCCAAAATGGGGACCTTGTCAGCCAAGGGGTCCTATCCGTTCGACCAGCGGGCCGACGGGTTTGTGCTGGGAGAAGGATCCGTGGTGTTTGTGCTCAAGCGCATGAAAGACGCCATCCGGGACAACAACCGGATCCTTGGGGTGGTCAACGGGGTCGGGTCTTCTTCCGACGGCCGGGGCAAGGCCATTGCCGCCCCCAACCCCCGGGGCCAGGTGTTGAGCGTTCAGCGCTGTTTTGAACACACCCGGCAGGAGATCACCCCGGAACAGGTCGGGTTCATCGAAGCCCACGGCACCTCCACCACCATCGGGGATGCGGCGGAACTGGAAACCCTGAACGCCTGGTACAAGGACAGCCATGCCGGCATTTCCTCCATCAAGTCCCAGATCGGACATCTGCTGGGGGCGGCCGGATCCGCCGGGCTGATCAAGGCCCTGCTGGCGGTGAACAAGGGCATGCTGCCTCCCAACGGCCAGTTTGAAACCCTGTCCAAAAATCATGATCTGTCAAATTCTTCGCTTTTTATCGTCAAGGAGCCGGAAAAATGGCAGCGCCCGGAAAACGGACCCCGGAGAGCGGCGGTGTCTTCCTATGGATTCGGCGGCATCAATTACCATGTGGTGGTGCAGGAGATGGTGGACTCATATCTGCCCCTTTCCCGGGACATGTTTTCAAACCCGGCCCATGATTTCAATGATGACCGCATCGTGGTGGCCGGGCTGGGCGTGTTTCTGCCCGGTGCACCGGATACGGACACGTTCTGGGAAAAACTGTGCAGCGGCGAAAAACAGGTCACCCCGCTGGGGGAGGATCATTTTGATACCAATGCCTATGCCGCGTTCCCTGAAAATTCCATTTATCATCTGCCCCAAGTCAAGGCCGGGGTGGTCAAAGACTTTAAATTCAACAATCTCAAGTATCGGATGCCCCCCACCATGGTAAAATCCATTGAGCGTGCCCAGATTTTCGGGCTGGAGGCCGCTGATGAGGCCCTGGCCTCGTCCGGTCTGTCGTCCGTGGACGGCGGACCGGCCAGAACCGGGGTCATCCTGGGCACCATTGCCGGGGAACGCCAGAGCAAGAACATCATCCGGGTGAGAAAGCAGTTCATCGCCAATGCCGTAATCAACGCCAAAGGCGTGGACAAATCCCGGGCAAAGGCCGTGGCAGACGATCTGACGGCCGTGATCCGGAACACCATTCCGGAAAACAATGAAGACACCACCCCGGGGCTGCTGTCCAACATCATTTCCGGGCGCATCGCCAACCATTTCGGGCTCAACGGTGCCAATTACGTGATCGACGCCTCCTGCGCTTCGGCCACCATCGCCATCCGGAACGCGGCCCGGATGCTCAAGCACAAGGACCTGGACTTTGTCCTGGCCGGCGGGGTGGACTGCAACCTGTATCCGGCCGTGCTCATGGCGTTCAAGCGCCTGGGGCTTCTGTCCGGAACGGATGGGTACTTTTTTGACAGCCGGGCCCAGGGGTATGTCATGGGAGAAGGGGCCGCCATCCATGTGCTGACCACCCTGAAAAAAGCCCGGGAGGCCGGCATGACGATTTTAGGTGAGATCAATGACTGCACCGTGCGCTCTTCCGTGCCCGATCATCTGCTGGCCCCGTCGGAACAGACCTTCAAGGCCGTGATCAGCGAAGCCTACCAGCGGTCAGATATCCGTAAATCAGACATCGATCACCTGGATCTGTTCGCGTTTTCCAATGTGTTCGGGGACATGGTGGAGCAGCAGGTGATCCAGGCCAGCTTTTCCCATGCCATGCACTGCGGCAATATCAAACCCCAGTTCGGATATTTCAAGGCGGCCAATCCGGCCGTGGCTATGGCCAAGCTGATGCTCATGAACCGCAAGGGGCAAATTCTGCCGGATTTCAATTATGATGCAGATCATTCCACGCTGACCCACAGCAAGGTGCTGAAACCCGCCACAAAGCCGGTTGACAGAAAACCGGGACAGCCCCTGCGGTTTGCCGCCAATGTCAACGGCATCGGGGGGAATCACGCCCATCTGATCATGGGCACCCTGCCCCGGGTTCTGGATTTCAAAGACCCGGCTCCGGCACAGCCCGTGATTGAAGCGGAATACCGCCCGGTGTCCGGCGATGACCTGGTGGTGACCGACACGGCTTATTCCGCAGACCCCGGTGGTAAAAAACTGCGCATGGTGGCCCTGCTGTCCGGCCAGGGGGCCCAGCGGCCGGGTATGATGAAACAGCTGTATGAAGCGGATGCCCACATCAGAAAAGTCCTGGACAAGGGGGATGCCGTCTTTTTTGCCGTTCGGGGATATTCCATCCTGGACCTGATGTTCGGGGACGACCCGGCCCTGAACTCCACCCAGAACACCCAGCCGGCCGTGTTTCTGTCGTCGGCTGCCATCTGTTCCCGCCTGGCGAAAGAAGGGTTTACCCCGGACTATTTCATCGGCCATTCCGTGGGGGAATACACGGCCTTGTTCTGTTCGGGCATGCTGGGGTTTGAAGATGCCCTGCGCCTGATCATCAAGCGCTCGGATCTCATGTACGAGAGCACCCTGAAGCAGCCGGGAAAAATCATGGTGGTGTTTAAAAATGAAAAAGAGACGGAAGCCTTGCTGCGCCAATCCTTTATTTCCGACATCTACATCACCAACAAGAACAGTGAAAAACAGACGGCTGTGTCCGGCAAGACGGACGCGATCGACAAATTCTGTGATTTTCTGTCCGGACAGGATGTGGCGTACAAAAAGCTCAATCTCACGGGGGCGTTTCACACCCCGCTGCTCCAGCCGGCGGCGGATGAACTGAGAACGTTTCTGGATACCTTGACCTTTAACAAGACCCGGTTCAGCCGGATCATCTCAAATACCCTGGCCCGGCCCTACCCGGAAAGCGAAAAAGAGGTCAAGGATCTTCTGGCCCGGCAGATCGTGTCCCCGGTGGAGTTCATCCGGTCTGTGGAAACCGTGTATGTGTCCGGCCGGACCCATTTTATCGAGATCGGGCCTTCAAGGCTTCTGGTAAACCTGCTCAAACACATCAATATCGGAGACTACGGCACGGCCGTGTCCGTGGATACCCGGCAGGGGGAAGTGGAAGCGTTTGAAGCCTGCCGAAAATACCTGATTGACTGCAACAGCCTGTTTGAACATCCGCCCGAAGATCTGCCCGCACTGCCGGCAACACCCGATGATCAGGCAGGTGAACCCGTTTTGGAGGAGGCCCGGCCCCGGATGAACCTGTCCCACGATTTTGAACAATTCAAGGAAGAAAACAAGGAAGTGCTGGACCAGATCCTGTATCAGGAGTTTGAACGCCGGAAACGCGAGGCCGCCATTCATGCCATGGACCGGTTTGATTTCAACACCGGCCGCATCCTGATCTCCGGTGTGTCCGTGGGCCTGCCCGGCAAGGGGCGGCGGGTGTTTGCCTCCGACAACTTCAATGCCATCCTCAACGGGGAAAATTTTATCGAACCCCTGACCCTGGAAGCCCAGGAGCGGATCACGGACAAGAACATCACCAAGCTGTACAAACAGCCGGACGGCAATGCCCGGTTCGTTCAGATCACCCGCACCGAGGATGTGATCCATCTGGCCGGCCAGCTGGGATATTTTGATCTCACCGATGAATACGGCATCAAGGAGCAGTATGATGTGGCCATGTCTCTGGGCATTGCCGCAGGCATCGAAGCCCTCAAGGACGCCCATATCCCCCTGGTGATGCAGTACAAGAAAATGAAAGGGGGCCGAAGCATGGTGCCGGACGGGTTTGCATTGCCGCAAGAGATGCAGGAGGACACCGGGGTGATCATCACCTCGCTGTGGCCCAGCGGTGAAACCCTGATGGCGGAACTGGAAAAATATTTTTATGAGCGGTTTTTTCTGCGGCCCCATGAGGAATTTGAAAAGATCTACTATTTTCTCATGGAGCGCATCAAGGAGATCGACATCAAGGAATCGCTCACAGAATGGTTCTTCAAGTCCAAGTCCAGAAAGCGTAAAGATTTTTCCACCTATACCTTTGACAGAAATTTTCTGGCCAATGCCTGCCCCCTGGGATCGGCTCACCTGGCCAAGATCATCAAGGCCAAAGGCCCCAACACCCTGGTGTCATCCGCATGCGCCTCCACCACTCTGGCCATCGGTATTGCCGAAGACTGGATCCGCACGGGCCGGTGCAAGCGGGTGCTGGTGGTGGGCGGTGAAAATGCCACCTCTGCTTTGCAGAACCCGTGGGTGGGGTCCGGATTTCTGGCTTTGGGCGCCGCCACCATTAAAAAACGGGTGTCAGAAGCAGCCAAACCCTTTGATGAGGACCGCAACGGCACCATCCTGGGGGCCGGTGCCGTGGGACTGGTGATCGAAGATGAATCGGAAGTGTCAAAACGGGGCATGAACGGCCAGTGCGAGATCCTGGGCACCCATATCGCCAATTCCGCGTACCATACCTACAATATCGATGTGCCCCACATGGCAAAAGAGATGACCAAATTCATCACCAAAGTGGAAAAACGCACCGGGCTGAGAAAAAAGGACTACGCCGGCAAGCTGCTGTTCATGTCCCATGAAACCTATACCCCGGCAAGAGGCGGCAGTGCCGATGCCGAGGTGACAGCCCTTGAAACCGCATTTGCAGAACACCTCAACGACATCTGCATCTCCAACACCAAGGGGTTCACCGGCCATACCCTGGGTGCCGCCATCGAAGACGTGGTCCTGGTCAAGGCCCTGCAGCAGCGCAAGGCCCCGCCCATCGCCAATCTGAGCAAAATTCCGGCCCATTTCAAAAAACTCAATTTTTCCGGCCAGGCACAGATCGACAGTGAGTACGGCCTGCATCTGTCGGCAGGATTCGGGTCCCATTTTGCGTTCATGTTTGTGAAACGCATCCAGGAAAACAAGGTGGAAGGCAACCTGGTCTATCACCGGTGGCTGCGCAGTATTTCCGGGGTCCAGAAACCGGAATTGAAACTCATTGACAACACCTTGTGCGTGGTGGCCGGTGATCCGGCAGCCCCGGTAATGACACCGGACACCCGGCCTCAGATAGCGGCGGCGGCACAGCCTGCGGCCCGGCACGCAGTCCCGGGGGGCAGTCCCCGGGTTCCTGCAGCCGGTGCTTCAGGCGCCGCAGCCACATCGGATATGCCGGCTGCGGCCGCGGGTTCCGGGCCGGACAAAGGCGCGATCACCGAAAAGATCCAGCAGATCATTGCGGCCCAGACCGGATACACCCCGGACATGCTGGAACACGACCTGGATCTGGAAGCGGATCTGGGCATCGATACCGTCAAGCAGGTGGAGATTTTCGGCAAGATTGCCACGGATTTCGGATTTGCCGTGCCCGACGACTTGCGGCTGCGGGATCTGAACACCATTGCCCGACTGGCGGAGTATGTGACGGCCCGGTCCGGGGCCGGAAGCACCCCTGGGGCAGCATCCGGCCCATCCCCGGCATCTGCGGCCCCGGCCCACACCATGGATTCGGGGGAACGGGTGGTGACCGGTACGGCCGAAGCAGACCAGGTGGCGGTCAAAGTCAAGGAGGTGATCGCGGCCCAGACCGGATACACCCCGGACATGCTGGAAGACGACCTGGATCTGGAAGCGGATTTAGGCATCGATACGGTCAAACAGGTGGAGATCTTCGGCAAGGTGGCATCCCATTTCGGATTTGCCGTGCCCGATGATCTGCGGCTGCGGGATCTGAATACCATTGCCAGGTTGACGGCCTATGTGGCCGATCGGTCCGCCGCACCTGCCGCAGCATCGGGTTCGGATGACTCCCGGACGCCCGGTTCCTCTCCGGCCGGCAAGACGGCCGCATCCTTCCCTGACACAGATGCGCCAATGCCGAGTGCGGCCCATACCATGGATTCCGGCGAACGGGTGGTGACCCGGGCCGGTAAGGATGATACCACGACCGTGGTCAAAGAGGTGATCGCGGCCCAGACCGGTTACACGCCGGACATGCTGGAAGACGACCTGGACCTGGAAGCGGATCTGGGAATCGATACGGTCAAACAGGTGGAGATCTTCGGCAAGGTGGCCACCCGGTTCGGGTTTGCCGTGCCGGACGATCTGCGGCTCAGAGATCTGAACACCATTGAAAAGCTGGCCGCCTATATCCGGCCAAAGATTCCGGCCGCGCCGGCCCCGGCGGATCAGGTTCTGACCGGTGAAGGGGAAGGTTCTGCCGCGCATGAATCGGACATCCCGTCCCTGAATGCGGCAACCGCACCGGTTTCAGATGCTGCAGAGGATCGGTTCCCGGATCCGGCCTCTCCCATCAAGCGCCTGGTGGTGCGGGTGGATGAGGCAGACATGCCCAAACCCGGACGTCCGGATTTTGCCGGGCAACGGCTGCTGGTGTCCCTGGATTCCCATGGCTTTGCCGACGCGGTCATAGAGCGGATTCAATCCATGGGCGGTGAAGTCATCACCCTGGGCACTGAAAATGCGGATGTGACGGCGGATCTGTCCGACCTGGACGGATTCCAGACCGCCATAAACGCCTTTGCCCAGACCGATCCTGAGATCACAGGATATCTTCATCTGGCTTCTCTGGATGCCTGGTTTGACCGGAAAAACCGGGAATTCGCTTCAGATGAAGATCTGAACCTTACCCTGAAATCCATGTTTGTGCTGCTTAAAACCTTGTATGAACAGCTGGATCGTCCGGACAGGTTTATCGGGACCCTCACCTTTGATTCCGTGGTGTTTCCTTATATGGAAGACTGCGGGGAGATCCATCCGCTGTTTGCCGGGTTGAGCGGCCTGCTCAAGACCGCCAACAAGGAACTGGAAAATACCCGGGTCAAGGTGGTAGATTTTTCCTACAAGCAGCCCAAAAAGAGCCTGGCCCGGATCGCGGAACTGTTTCTGGAAGAACTGCTGTCCGATGATCCCCGGTGTGAGGCGGGATACAAAAACAAGAAACGGTATGTGCTGTCCATGCACCCGGAAACCGCCCGCAAAGACCCACCCATTGTATCGGACAACGACACCCTGCTGGTGACCGGCGGGGCCGGGGGCATCACCTATGAGATCCTCAAGCAGGTGGTGGCGGAGTACCGGGTCAACCTGGTGATCCTGGATATCAATGATATCTATTCCACGGATCCGGAACTGCTGGCGCCGGATGCCACGGAAGCCGACCTGATGGCGCTGTTGCGCACCCGCATGCCCGGCGAAAAGCCGGTGGCGGTGAAGCAGGCCCTGGACCGTCTCCTCCGGGTCAGGCAGTCCATTGCCAACATCGAGCATCTCAAGTCCCAGGGCGTGGCTGTGGAATATATCTGCACGGATGTCACGGATTTTGCGGCCGTGAAAGCGGCGGTGGAACAATGCGACCGCATTGACGGGATCTTTCATGCCGCGGGCATGGAGATGAGCCAGTTCATCCCCAAAAAGGAGCGAAAGGCGTTTGAACTGGTGGTGGATGTCAAGGTCAAGGGACTGCGGAATCTGCTGGCCGCGACCCGGGACCGGGACTACCGGTATATGTTCACTTTTTCATCGGTCACGGCCCGGTTCGGCAACCAGGGCCAGGTGGATTACACGGCGGCCAATGATTTTCTGGGCAAGGCCTTGTTCCGGGAAAAACAGCTTCACCCGGAACGCACCTACAAAGTGTATGCCTGGACCGCCTGGGGCGGGGTGGGCATGGCCACCAACCCCACGGTGAAAAAGGTGCTGGAAGACCGGGGCATCCAGTTTCTGCCCATGGAACAGGGTGTGAAGTTCTTCATGGCCGACCTGCTGGATGCCACGGAATCGGAGATGGTGTTTTCCGGTCTGGATTATGACTTTGACATCGACGGCCTTCTGGGCACCCCGCAGGCCCAGGCGTTTCCGTTTCTGGGAGATCTGACCCATCAGGAAAACGACACTGCCGTCTGGACAAGGGTCCTGGACCTGGACCAGGATGTGTTTCTCCATGATCATACCATGGGGGATGTGCCGCTGTTTTTAGGATCCACGGGTATCGAGACCATGGCGGAAGCCGCCGCGGCCCTGGCCGGAGACGGATCCGTGGTCACGAAAATGTCTGATTTTTCCATTCCCTACGGCATCAAGCTGCTCAAAGGCCGGCCCAAAGAGATCATCATCTCCGGGACCCGGCGGGCACCCGGTGAATTTACCTGTGGCATCACCTCGGTGTTCAAAACCCCGGACGGAAAAGTGATGGGAGACCCCAAACAGCATTACCAGGGGAATTTTTTCCTGGCAAAGGAACGGCCGGCACCGGAAACCCTGGATCTGCCGGAATTTTCTCCGGTATCCTGGGAAGGGGAACTGGCCGATCTGGTGTATCATCCCAGCCGGTTGTTCATGTTCGGGTTGTTCGGCACGATCACGGACATGAACTCCTTTGATGGAAAAACGTTGATCACCACGGTGGCGGACCGGTCAAATGCCCCGTTTTTCAAAGGGGTGACCGATCCGGAGTTCCAGGCGGCCCCGGTGCTGGTGGATGCCATGTTCCAGACCGGCGGACTGCTGGAGTTTTTGACCACCTCCAGAACTGTTTTGCCCTTCCGCATCGCGTCCATGACCTTTTTCGCACCCGTGGAAAAACACACCGACTATCTGTGCATTACGCAGAAAAAAGCGTCAGGTGAAGAAACCAACACCTATGATCTGTTTCTGACCGATATGTCGGGCAAGGTGTTCATCAAAATCATTGAGTTTGAAATGGTCAAGCTCACCCGCCTGGCCCCGGAAGACCGGATTGCCGATCAAGTGACCTTTACCGAAACCGTGGTTTAGATCCGGGATGCGGTAAATAAAAACGGCCAAGACCGTCTGTTTTTTCAGACGGTCTTGGCCGTTTCTTGTTCTTTGCCGGAGCAGTTAAAATTTCTTGAACACCTGTGAATGATTTCCGATTCTGATCAGATAAAGGATATCACCGCCGGTCCCGGATGATCTTTCCTTCAGCCAGAATTACCAGGGGATATGCTCCTAAATGGAAGGGGTCCTTATCCCAGACGATCAGGCTGGCCAGCCGGCCCGGGGCCACTGATCCCAGGCAGTGGTCGATGCCGAGAATTTCCGCGTTTTTCAACGTGAGCAGGCCGATGGCATCCGCCGGGGTCATGCCCTGGATCAGGAAATATTTGAGGCTGTCTCTCAGATGGTGGGCCAGGATGATGGGATGGTCGCTCATCAGGCCGAATTTGGCCCGGGAGGCCATAAGCAGTGCCGTATGCCGCCAGGAGGCGTTTTTCAGCTCCACCTTGCCGTCTGAAGCTCCCAGAGGGCCGTACACCACCGGGATGCCGCAGTCGGCCAGGGTGTTGAAAATCCCTGTATCCCCAATGTCCAGGGCATGTTCCGCCGTGACCCTTATGTTGAACCGTTTTTTCAGGTCCATGAGAAACAGGGCGTCATCCGTCTTGTGCAGGTGTACTTTCAGGGTTTTGTCGCCGTTGAACAGCCGGAACACTTCCCACTCGGCTTCCGACAGGGCCAGGTCATATTCCCGAAGGGCCCAGACCGCGCCCTTTTTCGGGCTGTCCGGCTTAGACAGGTCGTACAGGTTTTTTTCCTTTTTGATCCGGGCCAGCTCTTCTTTTCGAAAGATGTCGGACAGAAATCCCTTGAGCATTGCCGCAGCCCCCATGCGGGTACTGGGACGGGATCCTTTCCAGTGCGTGGACATCCGGGGATTGTACCCTAAAGCGGCCTTGAATCCATAGTCTCTGACAACGGCATCGGCCCGGTTTCCGGCAAAATTCCTGATGATGACGGCTTTGCCGCCGATGATATTGCCGGACCCCGGCACTACGCAGGAATACAGCACCCCGAAGTCCACGGCGTCGGCAAAGGCCCGGTCATCGAAATAGATGCTGTCCACAGGGTTGTGCAGCGGCGCAAACGGGGTGGCGTGCTCGTCGGTCTCGGTTTCCGAGACCGGTTCCCCCTGCCGTTCCATGCCGATGTGGGAATGGGGGTCGATGAACGCCGGGGTGACGATGCCGCGGATATCGCCTCCGGGACAGGGTCGGTCTGTCACATCCACGATTTGGCGGCCTTCCACCACCAGGGTCCTGTCTGTCTGCACCGACCGGCCGTCATACAGCTGGTCGGCCCGGATAATAAAGCGGGTGTTTTCCATGGTCAGATCCTGTAATATGGTTGGGTCCGTCCGATAACCTGTTTGTTCATCAGATACCGTTATTACCCGCTAAATGCAAGACAGACCGTATCAAATAGTGTGAAAACTTGATTTTATCCCGGTTGTGTGACAGGTTGCCTGAAACAGTAAAAAAAGGAGCCGGCAGATGGGAATGGCGATGATTGCAGTGATTGCAGGGTTGATTCTTCTGGTGTGGAGTGCGGACCGGTTCGTGGCGGGTGCGGCGGGCACGGCCGCTTATTTCGGCATGCCCCCGCTGCTCATCGGCATGGTGATCGTGGGGTTCGGTACCTCCGCGCCGGAAATGGTGGTGTCGGCGTTGGCCGCTTCGCAGGGTAACCCTGGCATCGCGCTGGGCAACGCCTACGGCTCGAA
>CALGAJ010000336.1 GCA_937951975.1 uncultured Desulfotignum sp. | reverse complement strand
GGGACGGAAACGGCAGATGACAGTGACGGATCTTTGTCACCCGATCAGCCGGCAGACGACGGCAAATCCGACAACACCGATTCAGAATCATCGGATTTAGACCGCCATGACGAACAAACCGGTGCCGGGCATAAAAGCACTGATGATACCGGACCCGTCTCCCGGGCCATTGCCGCTCCGGCCGTGCGCCGCCTGGCCCGGGAGATGGATATCGACATCAACCAGGTATCCGGTACCGGCCCCGGGGGACGGGTGACGGCGGAGGATCTGGCCGGGTATGATCAAGCGCATGGCAAAGAGTCTGATAAAGCGTCTCACAAGACACCGGAACCGTCATCCACACCGGATGGCACCATGCCGGTGTCCGGTATTCCGTTTCTGGTGTCAGAACCGCTGCCGGATTTTTCGGCCCAGGGCCCGGTAAAAAAAGTTCCCATCCGTTCCCTGCGCCGGAAAACCGCGGCCAGGACCGTGACGGCTTCCATCCTGGTGCCCCATGTGGCCCACATGGATGAAGCCGATGTCACGGAACTCGAACAACTGCGCCAAACCTATAATGACCATCCTGGAAATCATGTGGCCCTTGGCGAAGATTCTGGCGCTGATCCGGAAAAACCCATGCGCCTGACCCTGCTGACATTCGTGATCAAGGCGGTCTCCCGGCTGCTCAGCTCCTATTCGGCGTTCAATGCCAGCGTGGACACGGATCAAATGGAGATCATTTACAAGCGGTTTTATCACATCGGTTTTGCAGCAGACACCCCTAAAGGGCTGATGGTGCCGGTGATCAAAGATGCGGACCGGCTCAGCCCGGCTGCTCTGGGGTATCGGGTCCGTTCTCTGGCCCGGGCGGCCAGAGAAGGGACCATCACCCGGGAAGACCTGACCGGCGGCACTTTTTCCGTAACCAATGTGGGGGCCATCGGCGGCACTCATGTGCTGCCGATCATCAATTATCCGGAATCCGCCATCCTGGGCCTGGGACGGGTGGAGAAAAAACCGGTGGTGAAAGATGATGAGATCGTAATCCGGCAGATCCTTCCCATGACCCTGTGCTTTGATCACCGGGTGGCGGACGGGGCCCAGGCAGCCCGGTTTATGAAAGATTTCAAAGCCATGCTGGAGGACCCTGTGGTATTTCTGACCCATACCTGAATGCTCATAAGCAGGTCCGGGAAAGGGAACTCAGGGAAACAGACACGCAGAAAAAAAGAGGTGAAACCATGGTGGTTGGAGAGATGATTTACGATACCGATGTGGTGGTGATCGGCGGTGGACCCGGCGGATACACCTCCGCCATTGCCGCCGCCGATCTGGGGCGGGAGGTGGTGCTGGTGGAAAAGGATGATAACCTGGGCGGGGTCTGCCTCACCCGGGGGTGCATTCCTTCCAAGACCCTGATCCATGTGGTGAACACCGCCGAGAGTGTCAGACAGGCGGAAACCATGGGTATTGTGCATGAAAAGATCGGATTCGATCCCAAAGCGTTGGCCGCCCATATCCGGTCCACGGTGTCGGAGCTGGCCGACGGGGTGGCCCGGCTGGTGGAAAACCGGGATATAGAACGGGTTCAGGGACATGCCCGGTTCATCGAGCCCAACCAGGTCTATGTGGACGGGGCCAATACCATTGTGCGGTTCAAGCATGCGGTGATCGCCACAGGGTCCCGGATCAATGAACTGCCGGAAAATCTGGATGCAGGGCCTGAATCAGGTATCTGGTCTTCGGACCAGGCCCTGACGGTCCCGGAAATACCGTCGTCCCTGCTGGTGATCGGCGGGGGGTACATCGGGCTTGAGATCGGCCAGGCCTATGCCGGCCTGGGCAGCCGGGTCACCCTGGTGGAGTTTGCGCCAAGGCTTCTGGCCGGAGCGGACAAAGATCTGGTCCGGGTGGTGGTAAACCAGTGTGAAAAACAGTTTGCTGCCGTTCATGTCGATTCCCGGGTCACGAAGATCACCCGGAAGGACGACGGGTTTTCCGTCACGATCGCCATCCGGGACGGGGAGATCACAGAAACGTTTTCGCGGGTTCTGGCTGCCACGGGCCGACGACCCAACACCACGGACCTGGGCCTGTCCGCCCTGGGCATTGACACAAACGACCAGGGCCTGATTCCTGTGGATGCGCAGTGCCGGACGGTGCTGCCCCATGTATTTGCCGTCGGCGATATCACCGCGGGACCGGCCCTGGCTCATAAAGCCGTCCGCCAGGCCCGGGTGGCGGCCGAAGTCATTGCCGGAAAAAAATCCGCCTATGACAATGTCAGTGTGCCGGCTGTTCTGTTCACCCGTCCCGAGATCGCCTGGACCGGACTCACTGAAACCCAGGCAAAGAAAGACAGTATTCCCGTGACCGTGGGGAAATTTCCCCTTACAGCCCTGGGCCGGGCCAAGAGCGTGGGCCGGACCGATGGGTTTGTGAAAATCCTGACCGACCCTGACACCGAACAGATCCTGGGCATGGGAATCGCCGGGGAACATGCCTCAGAACTCATTGCCGAAGGCAACCTGGCCATTGAGATGGGGGCCTGCCTGGAGGACCTGATCGTGAGTATTCATCCCCACCCCACTTTTTCCGAATCAATCATGGAGGCGGCGGAAGCTGCCAGGCGCGAATCCGTCCACCTGATGAAACCGCAGCGGTGATGCCGTGGGAACCGGTTCCCTTGAATTGGATGCCATGATGCCGTTCCCGGTCAGGACCTATGCGTTTGATCAGCATCTGCTGGACCGGGTTCAGCA
>CALGAJ010000335.1 GCA_937951975.1 uncultured Desulfotignum sp. | reverse complement strand
TCCCAGGGTTGAAAATAGGTGAACCGGGCCAGTACGGGTTGTCCGCTCATATGCATCTGCAGCCGCCGGGTTCCGTTCAAAAGGTTCTGGAACCAGACGGTGTCGTTGATCCAGGTATCGATTTGCTGGTGGTCCGGATGAAACACAATCCGGCCTTCCCGGGTGACGATACAGATAAATCCCTGTTTTCCCACACCGATATCGGTAATTCCCGCGATCGAGTCCATCTGTGCTTTGGTGATACTGGCCGGGATTTCCGACAGCCCGTAATCCCGGAGCATTTTTTCCTGGGATGAGACAATGACCTGTGCTTCCGACAGCCGGGTATCCAGCCAGGTTTCGCCTAAGTCCACGAGCGCGGCCCGGGAGAAATAATATGTGGTTTCAACGATGACCCAGAGCGAAACAATGACCAGAGGAAGGGTGGTCAAAAGGATTTTGCCATAGGTTTTCATGTCACCCCTTTATCACTGTTGAAAAATTTTGCAAATGAAAAATTGATGATTAATTTGACTGAAAACGAACATTAAAGATAAAACCAAGGAGAAAAAATGGCTCAACCACCGGCATTGAATATATTTTCCGACTACAATTGACCCTGGTGCTATTTCATTACCGGGCGTATTGAAAAACTTCAGCACAAATTTGATATACAGATTGTCTGGCGGGCCTATCCTTTGAACCCGGACATTCCGGAACAGGGAATGACCCTGACTGAGCTGTTCCGGCAAAAAGGGCAGGATGTGGATATCCATCAGGTCATGACCCGCTTGAAAAAAACCGCTGCCGATCTCGGCCTTCCCATGGGTGACCGGCGCCATATCTACAATACCCGTCTGGCCCAGGAACTGGGGCTCTGGGCCCAGAGCCTGGGAAAAGGTCATGCGTTTCACCATGCCGCTTTCCAGGCCGGTTTTGTAAATGAGCAAAACCTGAGTGAAAAAGCCGTGCTCATGGATCTGGCTGAAACCGCCGGGCTGGATTCGACTGCAGCGGAAACGGTCATAGATGGGCGCCTGTTTTCCGATGCCGTGGATGCGGACTGGCAGCTGGCCCGGCTCCAGGAGATCGCCGTGGTGCCCACCCTGGTCATGGGAACGGAAAAACTGGTGGGGGCAAGACCCTACGGGGCCATGGAAAAGCTGGTGGCAAGGCATATGAAATGATCCGGCAGCCTCGATATCTGAAGATGCGAAAGACAATTGTGAAAAATTTCAGGATCTGATACACACCCTGTATGACGCTTCGACTTTCCGACATTATGGATCTGGATTATCTGCTGGCCCTGGATGACCATCCCGGGTCCCGGGATGACAGTGCAAAGGCGGCGGCCCGGGACCGGGATATTTTCCGGCAGGCAGCGGGCGCAGAAATGACGGACAGGGCTTTGGTCGAATCCTGGCTGTCCTATCGCAGAATCCTGTATTTTAACCAGGCAGGCCCCAAAGGGTATCACCGGCTGCCGGGACAGGTGTTCACCCAGGTGTTTGCCTGGACGGCCCGGGGGATGGTATTGGCCGGAGGACTGTCCGGCCTGGCTTTGGCCTATGGCTTTCTGGCCTACCACGGGGTCCGGCCGGTGAATGTGGCCCTGTTTTTTTTCGTGTTTGTGCTGGTACCGGCTGTTTTTTTTCTTTTTTTTATGGCCGGCCTGGTGATCCACCCGTTTCGGCGGTCCGGGCACGGCCCGGGGATTTTTTCCGCGCTGGTGTCCAGGGTATTGTTTGACATGGTGCCCGGGATGCTCCGGCGGGTGCGGATGAAAACCAAAGCCGATCCGGCGGATCCCGAGCCTTCCCGGCTGGACGAGGTCCTTTTTTTTGTCCGTTCCAAAAGGGGGGAATACCGGGCACTTTTTTTCTGGCCCCTGGTGATGCTGGTGTCTTTGTTCGCTGTTTTTTTCTCTGCCGGTGCCCTGGGCGGCACCCTGTTCCGGGTGACATTCAGCGATGTGGCATTCGGATGGCAGTCCACTTTAGCGGCCACGCCGTCTGCCGTCCATGATCTGGTGACTCTGGTGTCGTTGCCCTGGGCCGCCTGGATGCCGGATTCCCTGGCCGGTCCGACGCCGGCACAGGTGGCAGGTACCCGGATCATTCTCAAACAGGGCATTGCCGCACTGGCCACGGAACACCTGACGTCCTGGTGGCCGTTTTTATGCATGAGCATGATCTGTTACGCCGTGATTCCCCGTCTGCTGATCATCGGCGGGGCTGTTCTGGGACACAGAACGGCGCTGAACCGGTTTGATTTTCATCAGCCCCGGTTCCGGCGCCTGATTGTGCGCATGAAATCACCGGTCATGGATATCGGATTTGAAGAAAACACGCCCGCACGACCGGCATCCGATCCCCCCCCTTCAGAACAGACACTCGAGAATCCACATCCGGTGCCGCAACCGGCCGGGCAGGATATTGCCCCGGCAACGCCGGCACCCATCGGCACCCCGTCCGTGGTCCTGGCACCGGGACCTGCCTGGGATCAGGCAGCCACAGACCGTGTGTCCGACCTGCTGGCCCGGCAGTTTTTTCTGGATGTCCGGCAGGTGATTTTCATCGACCAGGAACTGGATATGGATTCCCTTGCCCTGGGACCGGATGTGCTAGACGGGGCGGATCCGGTCATATTTCTCCAGGAGGTGTGGCAGCCCCCGATCCGGGGCATTCTTCATTACCTGACTCAGCTCAAGCAAGGGGTGTTGCAGGATAAAAACCTGTGGGTGCTTTTGACCCAGGCACCGGAGGAGGAAAACTTAGGCGTGGCGGACAGGGATGTGAATGCAACGGTGTGGCAGGATTGTATCTTGAAACTGGGACACCCGGACATGCTGGTGGAAAGGATTCGGCCATGAGTTCGGATATTCCGGCGTTTGCCGTGCTCGGGCACCCCAATGAAGGCAAGTCCGCAGTGGTGTCCACACTGACCGAAGATGATCAGATCCGGGTCAGTCCGGTGCCCGGGGAAACCACGGTGTGCCGGACCTACACCGTGACCATCGATGATCAACAGATCATCCGGTTCGTGGATACCCCGGGATTTCAGGTGCCCCGACAGACCCTGTCCTGGTTCAACGCCTATGACAAAGACCCCGGGCAGATCCTGGATGAATTCATTGCAGCCCATGAATCGGATCCGTTTTTTGCCGATGAGGTGGAGCTGTTCCGCCCGGTGGCCCGGGGGGCGGGCATTATCTATGTGGTGAACGGGTCCCGGCCGGTGCGGGCCGATGATCTGGCGGAAATGGAGATCCTGCGGCTCACGGGCCGGCCCCGGATGGCGGTGATCAATTCCAAGCACATGGACAAAGACTATACTAAGGACTGGCGTCGGGAATTTGGAAAACATTTCAACAGTATCCGGGTGTTCAATGCCAACACCGCCAATTTTCATGACCGCATCGCCATGCTGGAAAGTCTTAAATCCATTGATCAGGAATGGGAACCGGTGCTGGCCGAGGTGATTCAGGCATTTCAGGCGGAATGGGAAAAGCGCAACCGCCTGGCCAGTGCGTATATCACCTATGCCATTGAAAAAAGCCTCCGGTGTTCTGTGTCCCAGAGCGTCCATGACAGCAAAGATCCGGTCATGGCCCGGGAAACCCTGGCCCAGGCGTATCAAGACCAGGTCAGAGATATTGAAAAATCATTGTTTCACCATATCCGCACCCTGTTCAAACACCGGGTGTATCAGGTGTCTCTGCCCGAGTATTCCGTGCTTCAGCATGACCTGTTTTCCAAAAAAACCTGGGAACTGCTGGGGCTGACCCGAACCCAGCTGGCGGCTGCCGGTGCTGTTTTAGGCGGAACTGTGGGCGCGGTGGCGGACACGGCAGCCCATGGCCTGACCTTTGGCATGTTCACGG
>CALGAJ010000334.1 GCA_937951975.1 uncultured Desulfotignum sp. | reverse complement strand
CCCGGGGATATTGTTCTTCCTTCCCAGTATTTCGACTGGACTCGGGGCAGACGTCAGTCCAGCTTTTTCGGCAGCGGGCTGTCCGGACATATCTCCACGGCCGAACCCGTGTGTCCCACCCTGACCCGGTGGATGGCGGACCATGCAGAAAAAATGAATCTGACGCTTCATTGCGGCAAAACCTATGCCTGTGTGGAAGGCCCCCGTCTGGGTACCAAGGCCGAAAGTCATTTTCTGCGCCTGGCCGGCTGTGACCTGGTGGGCATGACCAACGTGCCGGAGGCATTTCTGGCCAGAGAGGCCCAGATCTGCTACGCATCCATCTGCATCATCACCGACTATGACTGCTGGATGGACGATCCGTCCCACCATGCCAGCCTGGCATCGGTGCTGGCCCTTTACAGCCGGACCATTGAATCCGTCCAGGACCTGCTGCGGTCCCTGATGGCATCTGAGCCGCCGCCGGCGGAGTGCGGATGCCGGGCGTCTCTGAAAGACGCGGTGATCACCCCGGATGACCAGGTTCCGGCTTCTTTAAAAGAGATGCTGGCGATTTTACGCAAATAAAATAAAAATCCGGGTCACGGTTTATGGAAAACCGGAAACACAAATGGGGGGCGGCCTTTTTTACGACGAATCCAGTTCAATGAATTCTGGATGGTTTTCAGGCGGATCAGATACCGGATCACCTTTTTTTTCCCGGGAAAATCCATGATCACCAGCCCCAGAAACAGGGTCAGAAGGCCCTGACCCGGAACAATCAGCATCACCAGGCCCAGGCAGATCAATACCCCGCCCGCGAAATTTTTGGCGATCCGTATCTGTGGCCGGAACAGTTTCGGACCTTTTTGGGGGGTATTAAACACCACAAAATAATTTGCCGGCAGCCAGCAGACCAGCCGTGCGATTCCGGACACACTGAAAATAAAGCCGGCAACCGACACAACCGTAATCCACGCCAGCACCGACGGAGACTGCATGACCACTTCAATCACTTGATTCACTTGGTTGTATAAACTCCAGGAAATGACAACATCAGTCAATGGTCAATGCCGGTATTTCCGCCAGGGTTTTATAATCGGTGAGATCACATTGAATCGGTGTGATGGAAAGGCAGTCCTGAGAGATGGCATTGACATCCGTATCCGGCATGCCGGAAACCGGCTCCTGCCGGCCATACCAGTAATAACTGCGCTGTCTGGGATCCTGCCGCCTTTCAAACCGGAAAGACAGATTGTCAAGAGACTGCCGGGTGATTTTGATTCCTTGAACCTGTGAAAACGCCACCCCCGGGGCATTCACATTCAAAAAAGTGCCGGACGGCAATCCGTCCGGACCGATGGACTCGATCATATTCATCACAAACCGGGCCAGGTTGTCGAAATCCATGACCTGGGCCATCTTGATGGAAACCGACAGGCCGGAAATTCCATTGAGTGCGCCCTCCCGGGCCGCACCCACCGTTCCGGAGTAATTGATGTCAATCCCGATGTTGCTTCCCGGATTGATCCCGGCAATCACCCAGTCCGGCGAGGTGTTGAAACATTCTGCCAGCCCCAGCTTGACACAGTCCGCCGGGGTGCCGTCCACCGCATAGATGCTGCCGGTACTCCCCTTTTTAATCTTGTGCATGCGCACGGGGTGATGCAGGGTAATGCCGTGACTCACTGCGCTTCGTTCCCGGTCCGGCGCCACCATGACCACCTGGTGTTTCTGCCCCAGCACCCTGAACAATGACTGAATGCCCGGGGCCAGATATCCGTCATCATTGGTGAGAAGGATTTTCATAGATCAGGATGGCGGACCTTGCGGTAATAGGAATCCGCCTGATACACAGCAGCCAGAGGATTGTGTCCGGTCACCCGGTCCTTGACCGCCAGCACGGTGGTCGGTACAGTGGTATATTTGAAAAATAGAGAATCATGCCCCACGCATAATCCCAGAAGAATATTGAAATCCACGTTTTCATGGTTCAGCAGCAGGGCCTGATAAATGGGATTGCACATGGA
>CALGAJ010000333.1 GCA_937951975.1 uncultured Desulfotignum sp. | reverse complement strand
CCACAAACAGTTGCAATGATTCATAAGGGGGATCCGGCTCGGCATGGGCCGGCGGGGTAAAAAGACATATCAATCCCAGAACCAGTAAGGCTCCAAGGCTTTTTGAAAAGGATAAAGATCGATTTGTCATGATTTTTTTCAAGCTCCTTTTTTTAACCATTTCAAGGGATCCACCGGTTTCCCGTGATGTCTGAGTTCAAAATGAAGACACACGCCTTTCATAGACCCGGTATCCCCTAAGGTGGCGATCACTTCACCGGCATCCACGGCATCGCCTTTTTTCTTGAACATTTCCTGTAAATGGGCATACAGGGTATAATAATTTTCTCCATGATTGACAATAACCATATTCCCATACCCTTTGAGCCATTCAGCAAAGATGACATTGCCCCTGAAAACGGACCGGACCGGTTCACCCAATTCTCCTTTTATATCAACTCCGCTTTGAAAAGTGAAGGATTTGTAATCACCCGATTGTCTGATACCGAACCGGGATATGATGTTTCCCGCCACCGGCGGCATCAGGCGGCCTTTCTGGCTGGAAAATGCAATCATATCCAGGTCGGATTTCCTGTGTTTATCAAACGAGGCAATCTGCCGGTCCAGGGTTTCTGCTGCTTCTTTCAAGGATGCCAGGGCCGCATGAGCCATTTTTTTCTGGTGCTGGATGGCATGCAGAATGGTTTGTTTTTTTTCAGATGTCCGGGTCATGATCTGAATCTCCCGGGCCAGATCCTGCTCAAACTTATCCAGGGCGGCTTTTTGTTCAGTCACCTGGGCTTCAAGAGCCTGCATTTGAGACAGGTCCTGGTTCAAATTGTCAATGATTTCATAATCCGCACCCACCACCAGTTCCATGGCCCGCCGGTTCACCAGAAAATCAAACACCGTGGCCGGCGGTGCCATCATGTTCAGACGGCCTGCCGCATGCATCCGGTAAAGGGCGGCCAGCCGATTCTGGGCATATGTCCGGCGCTCATGGATCCGGCAGGACAGCGCCTGCCGGTCCGTCTGGAGGGCCGCCATGGTTTGCTCCAGGTCACCGATCCGGGATGACAGCGAATTGGCCCGGATTCGGGCCTGATTCAGACGGTAATCCATTGCATCCAGATCCTGGATCAACCGGGTTTCCTTTTGGGAAAATTCATGAACCCGGGATGCTTCCCCTTGCATGCGGGTTTCAATGGTCTGTTTTTCCTGTGTCAAAGAATCCAGCGTGTCCGCAGACAGACCGGCCGGCAGAACACCCCCCAGCACACCGCTTGACACCAGAGTTATTTTAACAATTGTCTTAAGGAAAGATAACATCCGAACCATCCTAAAAAGGTACTGACACCCCAGATCCCCCCCATGGCGGTCACAGACAGGAACCGGACATCCAGATGAAACAGCTCCCCCATGCTTCGGGAAATGCCCGAACTGACCGCCAGATAGGCGATAAAAAGGATCAACAGTCCCAGAATACCCCCCACGGCCCCTTGTATCAACCCGGTCACATAAAACGGCATTTTGATAAACCGGTCGGTGGCCCCCACCAGCCGCATGATCTCCACTTCCGACTGCCGGGAATGGAATACCAGCCGTACCGTGCTGGCAGTGATAAAAAAAGCGATCAGCAGAAACAGGACGCACATGACATATCCGGTCAGCCGGAACAATTGAAATAAATCAAACACCCGTACCAGCCATTCCCGGCCGTATTCCACACTCTCCACCATGTCCAGGGATTTGATCTGCCGGACAGCGGCGGCCACCGATTCAAATCCGTCCCGGGACTGTATTTGAATCTCAAATGCATGGGGCAACGGATTTTCCTTCAGTGTATCCAGAAACCGGTTGGAGCCGGCCATCTGGTTTTTCAGACGCGCCAGGGCCTGGTCTTTTGAGACAAATGCAACCCGGACGACACCATCCAGACGTGTGATGGCCGATTCCAGCTCCGGTCGGATGTCTGTGGTAAATTCAGGCGTCAGATAAACCATGGCCCGGCCTTCCTGATTCCAGCCGTCCATGATCCGGCCCAGGGTTTCAAAAAAAAGTACAAACAGGGAAACCATCAGAATGGACAAAGCAATCGTCACCATGGTGACCAGATTTAAAAACCGGTTGGATCGGATATCTGCCAGGGCTTTATGAAAATAACGGATCATGACATATACGGGCTCTTCTGCTTCATGTGGCGTATGGTTCCAGGCGGGTGGCGGAGACCAGCCGTCCTTTTTCCAGAACAATACTGCGGCCGGTCACCACGGTCTGCAGCTGCTGAAGATGATGGCTGGCCACCAGAATCGTTCCCCCTTTTTTGTGGTATGCCAGAAGGATCTCCAGCACCCGTCTGGCAGATGCCTGATCCAGGCTGCCCGTAGGCTCATCCGCCAGAATGATGTCCGGATCTCCGGCCACGGCCCGGGCCACGGCCACCCGCTGCTGCTCTCCGCCGGACAGCGTGGGCGGCAGCTCATGAACCTTTGTCTCCATCCCCGTAATCCGCAGCACATGCATGACTTTTTTTTTGATAAAAGACGGCTTTTTCCCGGCCACGTCCAGGGCCAGCGCCACATTGTCAAACACCGTCAGGGTGGGGATCAGTTTGAAATCCTGGAACACCATACCGAACCGCCGCCGCAAAAAAGGCAGCCGGGCCGGCGATATTCTGGCAAGGTTCATGCCGTCAATGAGAATCTGACCGTCAGACACGGTTTCCGCCAGGTACAGCACTTTGAGCAGCGTGGACTTCCCGGCACCGGACGGTCCGGAGATAAACACGAATTCACCGGGCTCAATGTCCAGGGACACATTCTGCAATGCCGGTTTACCCCCATACTGTTTGGTGACATTGAACAGCCGGATAATGGCGTTTTTCCCCGTGTCCAGGTTCATGATCTCTTCAATCCATCCGGGTTTGAGTTGATGCAGTCGTCGTTCAATTGATTGACTGAGGCCGAATTTACTGATATATACAGGCTGTGTCAAGGAGTGCTGAAAAACAGTTTTTCTTACACCAGGCCTTCACTGGACCCGTAATCCGGCTTCTTCCAAACAGTGAAGGCTTTGCATTTAAAGCCGTAAGGACACCTGATATGATATTATTTGACTCCCACTGCCATATTGACGATCCCTGTTTTGAGCCAGACATGGGTGCCATGTTTGACCGGGCCCGCCATGCCGGGGTCCGGGCCATGGCCATTGCCGGTGTGAATGCGGATACCGCCCGGAAAGCCATTGATATTGCCGCCCGGCATGACAATGTCATCACCGCTGTGGGTATTCACCCCCATGATGCGGCCCGTTGCAGCCAGGACATTCTGGACGGCCTGATCCGCCTGGCAAAAGCAAACGGCTGTGTCCGGGCCTGGGGAGAAACCGGGCTGGATTTCAACCGCATGTTCTCCCCGCAAAAAGATCAGGAAGCCTGCTTCAAAGCCCAGCTGGCCATTGCCGGAGAACTGGACCTGCCGTTGATCTTTCATGAACGCGACTCCAACGGCCGGTTTTATGACATTGTCAAATCCGACGGACCCGGGTCCAGAAACGGGGTGGTCCACTGCTTTTCCGGCACCCGCAAAGAGATGTTTCAATACCTGGACTTAGGGTATCACATCGGTATCACCGGGATTCTGACCATCCAGAAGCGGGGCCGCCAGCTCCGGGAACTGGCGCCGTTGATTCCGGAAGACCGGATTCTCATTGAAACCGATGCCCCCTATCTGACACCGGCCCCCCAGAAAAACAAGGTCAGGCGCAATGAGCCGGCTTTTGTGGCATCCGTGCTGACCACCCTGGCCCGGGTCCGGAACCAGGATCCCGAAGACCTGGCCGTTACCATTTTAAATAACACCAACCGGTTTTTCAGCACCTGTTTTACCTGATCTGCATCGTCTAATCTTTGGCCATCAGTTTAGTCACCGCTTTTTCCAGGCCGTCCAAAGACAGCTCATACATGGGAAAAATGGTGTTGATGGTCATGATGGTGTGCGTATATCCCCACATGGATTCCGGCACCGGGTTGAGCCAGATGCAGTGGGGAAAGGTTTCGGCCAGAAATCTGAGCTGCTGAATGCTGGGCCGGCCGCTGCGTTCGCTGATATGAATGGAACCGTCGTGGGCCATGAGCTCATAAGGGGCCATACTGGCATCCCCTACGATGATCAGACGGGTTTCCGGGTCGTTGCGGGTGAATTCAATGATTTTTTTGGGTTTTTTGTACCGGGCCGGATCTTCCCACACATAATCATAAATGGTGTTGTGAAAAAAATAGGTCTTGACCTCCTTGAACTGGGCCCTGGCATAGTCGAACAGGGTCTGAACGATATCGATGTGCGGATCCATGGACCAACCGCCGTTGTCAATGGCCAGGATCACCTTGAGCCGGTCCTTGAGGGCCCGGTCGAACACCAGCTCGATCTCCCCGGCATTGCGCATGGTTTCTCTGATGGTCTCATCCACGTTCACCTGATCTTTAGGGCCTGCGGGCACCAGGTTGCGCAGCCGTTTGAGGGCTTCGCCGATATTGGCCTGGGTCAATGGACCGGAAGTGGAATAATCCTTGTACCGCCGCTCATTGGCCACTTTGACTGCGGATTTGTTTTGTGACACACCGCCCACCCGCATGCCGCCGGGGTGATATCCGGAATGGCCCACCGGGGAGTATCCGCCCGTGCCGATCCATTTGCCGCCCCCGTCATGACGTCCGTCCTGATCTTTGAGCCGTTCCTTGAAATACTCGATCAGTTCATCCGGGGTCATTTTGTTGAGCTTGTCTTCATCGATACCCAGTGCATCGGCCACCATTTTCGGATTTTTAAGCCATTCATCCAGCAGGCCTCTGGCAATTTCATCGATCTCAAACCCTTCGTTGTCCGGCAGAGGAATCCCTTCAAAATGATGGGCAAACACCTGGTCATACAGGTCAAAATACCGTTCGCTTTTCACCAGAATCGCCCGGGCACAGGTATAAAAATCATCCAGACCGGCCACCATGCCGTTATACAGGGCTTTCTGCAAGGTGAGAAACGCCGTGGGAGACACGGGGATGCCGACCTCTTTAAGGGTATAGAAAAATTTTACAAACATGGGGACAACCCCTTAAAACAAGCGTTTTCTGGAAGTTAGATTCTGGGCCCGTTCATAATCCGGACTTTTTTTGAACAATACGCCGAGAAACGGCAGTTTTCCGTTGATCAGGTCTTTCACCCGGAAATCCGGGTCCGCATTCAACGCACGGATCCAGTTGATCAGCTCCCTTGTGGCGGGTTTTTTTTCAATGCCGTCAATCTCCCGCATGTTGAAAAACGCCTTGATGGCATTATCCGCCAGCTTTTCATCCAGGTCCGGAAAATGCACATGAATGATCTTACGCATCATTTTGGGATCCGGAAACGCGATATGGTGGAAATTGCACCGTCCCAGAAACGGATCGGACAGGTCTTTTTTGGCATTGGATGTGATGATGATCACCGGCCGGTGTCCGGCTTTGATGGTCCGGTCGGTCTCGATGATGTCAAACTGCATCTGGTCCAGCACATCGAGCATATCGTCCTGAAAATCGGTGTCCGCCTTGTCGATCTCGTCGATGAGCAGCACGGTGCGCCGATCCGCCACAAAGGCCTGTCCGATCTTACCCATTTTGATATATTCATCGATGTCGCTCACATCCCGTTTGGAATCCCCGAACCGGGAATCATTGAGCCGGGTCAGGGTATCATACTGATACAGCGCCTCCACCAGTTTCATGCTGGATTTCACGTTCAAAACGATCAGGGGCATGTCCAGATTTTCAGCAATGGCATAGGCCAGCATGGTCTTGCCGGTGCCCGGCTCCCCCTTGAGGAGCAGCGGCATTTCCAGCCGCATGGATATATTGACGATTGCGGCCAGTTCCTGGTCCAGTACATATTTGGTGGCGCCTTGAAATTCCTGGGTCATGTTCTCATTCATGGGGTATTCTCTCCAAAAAATTCAAAAGTTAAACTCATTTCAATCTGAAAATATGAAGCAAATCCTTGGTTTGCACAAGGAATTTATAAAAAACCCAGCGGGCCAAAATACTTAAACACAAAAATGTAATTTTAATTCAAACCCCATGAAATCTAAACCATTGACACGAATGCAGCTTAGTGTTAAGAGTTTTCAATTACTATTGACGGTCATGAAATAAACTAGGAGAGTCCCATGATTGGTGGAATCGGAATGCCGGAACTGATAATTATCCTTGTCATCATCCTCATCATTTTCGGGGCGGGCAAACTGCCTGAAATCGGTGCCGGACTCGGCAAGGGTATCAAAAATTTTAAAAAAGCCACAAAAGAACCCCTGGAAGATACAGATAAAGAACCGGAAAAAATTGACAAAGAATAACCCTGTTTCCTGAAAATCTCTTTTCAACCAGGCAGCCGGGCCGTTCTGATACCCGGCTGCACCCCTTTCATTCAGCTGTTTTCCAGCGGATCCATTTCAAAAAAATACACCTGAATTCACAATGCCTTAAGGATTGTTCAACAAAAATGTAATTATGTTTGACCTTTAATAAACATTTTTGTTATTTAACACCTGTTGTGTATTTTTTTTGTTTAAAAAATCAAGGGAAATCTGAAACCTCCGGGAGAATTCATTGCCGGACAAAGGCTGGCACGACCGTTGCTTAGATTTCAATGGCCATGAAAACCGTGACACATATATCCAATACCCCGGTCCGTAAAATGCTGGAAAAAAAACGACATCTGGTCCAGCGGTTTCTGGCGGATCTTGAACCGGATCTTCTGGGCAATCTGACCCGGGTTCTGGATGAATATGTCTTCACGGTGTTTGAAAAAAGCATCACTGCCCGGAAAATGGTCATTGCCGGTCAACCCTTTGCGGTGATCGCTCTGGGCGGATACGGCAGAAAAGAACAATGCATTCACTCTGATATCGATCTGCTGTTTCTTTTTGATGACACCGTGCCCCCGGAGGTCGAGGCATTTGTTCAGGAAATCGTCTACCCGCTGTGGGACGCCCGGTTCGAGGTCGGCTATGCGGTGCGCCATATGGATGAGTGCATTGACATGGCATTTGAGCGGTTTGATATCCTTACCACGGTCCTGGACGCCCGGTTCATCTGCGGCAATTCCCTGATCTACTCCCGGTTCATGGAAAAATTCAGGCACCGGCTTTCCACCCGGCATTACAAACAGACCCTGGATTATCTGTTCAAGCACGGCATCAAACGGCTGGAAAATTTTGGTGATTCCACTTTTCTGGTCACCCCGGACCTGAAATCCGGATTCGGCGGATTGCGGGACTACCACACCCTGCTGTGGTATGCCAAAATCAAATCCAACATCAAGGAGCGCCGGGACCTGGAATATTACGGGTTTCTGTCCCATTTCGAATACCGGGCACTGAATAAAGCCTTGAACTACATCTGGCGGATCAGAAACTGGCTTCACCATATCACGGGCCGCAAATGCGACACCCTTCATTTTGAATATCAGACCGAAATGGCGGAACGGCTCAACTACACCAATCAGGGCGGGCAGCCGGATGTGGAGATCTTTCTGGGAGATCTGCATGCAAAAATGGAATTTCTCAAGCAGATCAATCAGATCACGTTTGAAGACATCCTGACCAGCAGCCGCATCAGAAAAGAATCTTCCACACCCCGCCCGACCCAGACCAGCGGATTGATCATCCGCAGGCGCCGGCTGTATTTCGCCAATACCGTGGTCATTCTCCAGCAGCCGGAACTGCTGCTTAAAATTTTTCTGGAAAGCGGGCGGCGTAAGATTCCCTTATCCATTGAAGCCAGACGTGTGGTATCGGAATTTCTTCATCTGGTGGACGATAACATCCGGACGGACCCGGCCAGCATTAAAATCTTCAAACAGATCCTGGCCCTGTCCTTCTGGGAGTTCAACGTGCTCAACGTGATGCTGTCCACCGGCATTTTAGAACAGATCATTCCGGAATATCATGCCATCCGCAACAAAATCCAATACAATCACTATCACCTGTTCCCGGTGGACAAACATTCCATCCGCTGTGTCCAGGTGATCAACAGTTTCAGGGAACCGGGCACCGATATCAACTCCAGCCTGTATGCCAATATTTACAAGGAGGTCCGAAACAAAAATCTTTTGCGGGTGACAGCCCTGCTCCATGATATCGGCAAATCCGATCCGGCCAAAGAACATTCCAACACCGGGGCTGAGATCGCCCGTCCCATTCTGGAACGGCTGGGATTCAAACCGGGGGAAACGGCCGATGCCCGGTTTTTGATCCGCCATCACCTGCTGCTGGCCAAAACCGCCACCCGCCGGGATGTGTTTGATGAGGAAACCGCTGTATACACGGCCAACAAAGTAGGAAAAATCCGGCTGCTGCGCATGCTGTTTCTGCTCACTGTGGCAGACTCCATGGCCACCGGCCCCAAAGCCTGGAATGAATGGACGGAAAACCTTATTAAAGATCTGTTCATGAAAACCATGCGCATTCTGAAAACCGGGGAACTGGCATCCAGAAAAGCCCAGCGCCTGATTCAGCAAAAAAAAGAAGAAGTGACGGCCCTGCTCGGAGATATCTGGCAGGAAAACGACACGTCAAAACAGCTGGACAGCCTGTCAAAGAGATATCTTCTCAACATGCCGGCCGTTCATATCGCCGATCACATCAAGCTGTACCAGAACTTAGGCAATCGGGAGTTCATCTGGCAGATATCCCGGGAAGACGACTCAGACATCCGCACGGTATCCATCTGCGGCCGGGAAAAACCCGGATTCTACTCCAAGGTCGCAGGTGTTTTTTTTCTCAACCGCATCGATATTGTGGTCTCCCAGGCGTATCCATTAGGAGACACCCATATTCTGGATATCTTCAAGGTCATGGCTCCCAGTGACCGGATCTTTGAAACAGAAAAATGGGAAAAAGCGGAAAAGGATCTGTCCCAGGCGTTGGCGGATGATCATTTTCTGGATAAAGTGGTGGATAAAATCCCGTCACATATCACCATTGCCTCGGGCAGGCGTCCTGAACCCAATCAGGTGCGCATCGACAATGATGCATCCAGCTTTTTCACCATTATTGAAGTACTGACCTATGATTTTGCCGGTTTGCTGTTCACCATCACCAACACGCTTTACCGTTGCGGCGTCAACGTGAATGTGGCCATGGTGGGAAGCAAGGTGGATCAGATCATGGATATTTTCTATGTCCGGAGCCTGGAAGATGATCAGAAAATCCAGGACCCCGCCAAACTCAAACAAATTAAAACAGCCATATTGGATCGGCTCCCCCAGCTGCATGCAAAGGAGGTATGAAATGAAAAAAATCGAAGCGGTGATCAAGCCCTTCAAGCTCGATGATGTCAAAGAAGCACTCAGTGAAATCGGCATTTACGGCATGACCGTCACCGAAGTCAACGGCTACGGCCGGCAGAAAGGACACAAGGAAATCTATCGCGGTGCGGAATATGTGGTGGATTTTGTACCCAAAATCAAACTGGAGATCGTGGTGTCGGATGAGCGGGCCGAAGAAACCATTGAAACGGTTCGAAACGCCGCCAACACCGGCAAAATCGGGGATGGTAAAATATTTGTTTTGAATGTGGAAAAAGCGATCCGGGTCCGGACCGGAGAAACCGATACCGACGCGCTTTAACCGGATGCACAGCCTTTATCTGATGGATACTTTTAATTTAAGATCACTTTAAAATAACTTCAAAAAGAAAGGAACACCCATGACACCCAAAGACGTCATTGCCATGGCCAAGGAAAACAATGCAAAAGTAGTCGACATCCGGTACATGGACTTCATCGGCACCTGGCAGCATTTTTCAGTACCTGTCAGTGAATTCACCGAATCCGCGTTTGAAGACGGGTTCGGATTTGACGGCTCTTCCATGCGGGCCTGGCAGGCCATCAACAACAGCGACATGATCGTGATCCCGGAACCTGAAACCGCGAAAATGGATCCGTTTTTCAAAGTGCCCACCCTGGCCATCATCGGCAATATCCATGATCCCATCACCAGTGAATCCTATTCCCGTGACCCCCGGGGCATTGCCAAGAAAACCGAGCAATACCTGAAAACCACAGGCCTGGGAGATACCATTTTCGTGGGACCTGAGCCGGAATTTTTCATCTTTTCCAATATCCGGTATGCGTCTGAACCTCATACCGCATTTTTCGAGATCGATTCCCCTGAGGGACACTGGAATACCGGTACGGACGAAATGCCCAACCTGGGGTATAAAATCAAACCCAAACATGGCTATTTCCCCCTGCCGCCGGCCGACCAGTACCAGGACATGAGAACCGAGATGATGCTCACTCTGGAAAATTTAGGCATCGCCATGGAGTGCCAGCACCATGAAGTGGCCTCCGCCGGCCAGTCGGAAATCGACTTGCGGTTCGACACTCTGGTGACTATGGGCGACAGCCTGGCCTGGTTCAAGTATGTGCTCAAAAATGTGGCGCATAAATACGACCACACCGTGACTTTCATGCCCAAGCCCCTTTACGGCGACAACGGCACCGGTATGCACACCCACATGAGTTTCTGGAAAGACGGCAACCCCGTATTTGCAGGCAACAAATACGCCGGACTGTCCGACGAAGCCCTGTGGGCCATCGGCGGCATCATGAAGCACTGCAAATCCCTGTGTGCCATCACCAACCCCACCACCAACTCCTATAAACGCCTGGTGCCCGGATTCGAGGCCCCCATCAACCTGGCTTATTCGAGCCGGAACCGGAGTGCGGCCATCCGTCTGCCCATGTATTCCAATTCCCCCAAGGCCAAACGCATCGAATTCAGGACCCCGGACCCTTCCTGCAACGGATATCTGGCGTTTTCCGCCATTGCCATGGCCATGATCGACGGCATCCAGAACAAACTGGACCCGGGCGATCCCATGGATAAAAACATCTATGACCTGCCGCCTGAAGAACTGGCCCAGATGGAATCGGCGCCCGGTTCTCTGGAAGAAGCCCTTGAGGCACTCAAACAGGATCATGAATATCTGCTCAAGGGCGATGTGTTCACCAAAGATGTGATTGAGCACTGGATCGACTATAAAATGAACAACGAGGTCAAACCGGTCATCAGCCGGCCTCATCCCCATGAATTTTACCTGTATTTTGATATTTAGACGTATCCTTTTTTCTGATATCAATTAATGGCCGGAAGGGGCATCATTTCATAAACGATGCCCCTTCCGGCGTCTCTGAGCCCCCGGGCATTCCCATATTTTTTTAATGCAATCCCCGGAAAAATACGATATAACAGGGTAATTTTTTTAACAGATTTCAGGGAGGCACCCCGTTTATGGATCTCTTGCCTGTTTTGCGCACACGGTTTTCAAAAGGCTGCTTTGTTATACTTGTCTTGTTTTATCTGGTTTCCTTTGCATCGGCCCAGGAGGCTGCCGGCAATGAATTTGACGGCCTGAAGCAACGGCTGATCAAGGATGGGTTCGCCCCGGAAAAAATTGCGGCCGTTCTGGCAAAAGACACGGTGACCTTTACCCCTGCCGGGGTTTCCATGTTTTTTGTCCATTCCGAATCCAGTTTGAATTATGACCAGTTCCTGTCTAAGAAATCCATTTCCAACGCATTTAAATACATGGCGGATCACAAGGAAACCCTGGATCAGGCCCAGGAAATCTATGGTGTTGATAAAACCGTCATCACCGCCATTCTGCTGGTCGAAACCCGCCTGGGCACCTACCTGGGAAATCAGACAGTCATCAATACCCTGGCCACCATGGCGTCTCTGACCGATGAGACCCTGCGGGAACGCATCTGGAATGCGATCCCGGATCAGAAAAAACCCAAAAAAGAAACCTTTCTGGAAAAAGTGGACAGACGATCCAAGTGGGGATACGAAGAACTCAAGGCCTTGATCCGGTACACCGATCGGGAAGGCATCGATCCGGGAGACATCCAGGGCTCCTATGCCGGTGCCATGGGTATTTCCCAATTCATGCCTTCCAACGCCCTGACCCTGGCAAAGGACGGCAACAACGACGGGAGAATCGACCTGTTCGATCACAGTGATGCCATCTTTTCGGTGGCCAATTATCTCAAACATCATGGCTGGGAACCCGGCATCTCCCGGCAGCGAAGACACGAAGTGCTGTTCCGTTACAATCACAGCAACTATTATGTGGACACCCTGATGAAAATCTCGGACCGGCTCAAGCAAGGCTGAAAAATACCCATGAACAACATCATTTTGATTATTCTGTTGATCTTCGGGATCTCTTTCGGCCTTACCATGCTGGCTTTAGTGGACATCATAAAAAAAGATTTCGGCTCTCCGAAAATCAAAATTCTGTGGCATTTTATCGCACTGATCCCGGTGTTCGGATGGCTTATCTATCTGATTTTCGGTTATCGAAAGGGCCGGAAAAAATCTTTTACCGAATAAATATCGTTGACTTTTTTCCCGTTCCAGTATAAAAATTTTCTTTTCAGTGGTCCCATCGTCTAGTGGTTAGGACGCCGGCCTCTCACGCCGGTAACCCGGGTTCGAATCCCGGTGGGATCACCAACCGATTTATTTCACTGGGGGTGCCGGCACCGGCTGAGAGAAGCATCTGCTTCAACCCTTGGAACCTGATACGGGTAATACCGGCGTAGGGACAGTGCAGATCCGTCAGAAAAGGCTTCTTTTCTTCTTTGCAATCCCGTTTCAATTTCCCCCCAGTGAACCTTTGGACATAATCTGGGGAGGCTGAATGAAAATCAGATTAAACGGCGATGTATTGGAAACTGAAGAATCAAACCTGCTCGCTCTTGTGAAAGCCCGGAACCTGGAACCGTCATCCCTGGTGGTGGAACACAATCACACCCTGGTCCGGCAGACGGCGTGGGCCCAAACCCTTCTGCAGGAAGGGGATACGGTTGAACTGCTGTCGTTTGTGGGAGGGGGATGACCATGACGGATACACTGACACTGGGCCAAAAACCGTTTCACAGCCGGCTGCTCACCGGAACCGGCAAATTTGCATCCAATGAACAGATCGGCCCCATGCTTTCGGCCAGCGGCTCTGAAATCATTACCGTGGCCCTGCGGCGCGTGGATCTTCAGGCCGCCCCTCAAGATAATATCCTGACCCATATCCCGGACCATGTCACTTTGCTGCCCAACACGTCCGGGGCCAGAACCGCGGAAGAAGCGGTGCGCATCGCCCGCATCGCCCGGGAAGCCGGGTGCGGGGATTTCATCAAAATCGAAGTGATCACGGACATGCGGTATTTGCTGCCGGACAATCACGAAACCCTGAAAGCCTCTGAAATACTGGCCAAAGAGGGGTTCATCGTTCTGCCCTATGTGATGCCGGACATCACCGTTTCCCGGCAGCTGCACGATGCCGGGGCCGCCGCGGTCATGCCCCTGGGATCGCCCATCGGTTCCAACCGGGGCCTGGAGATGAAACCCATGATCCGGCGGATCATCGAAACCAGCCGGCTTCCGGTGATCGTGGATGCCGGGATCGGCCGTCCCTCCCAGGCGGCGGAAGCCATGGAAATGGGGGCCGGCGCAGTCCTGGTCAACACCGCCATTGCCACGGCCCAGGACCCGGTTCAGGCGGGCCGGGCGTTTTCCCTGGCTGTCACGGCCGGGCGGATGGCATACCTGGCCGGCATGGCCGGGTCCAGCCGTAAGGCCCGGGCATCCTCACCCTTGACCGGATTTTTACAGGAGTAGGCCCATGTCGTTTTCTACACTGGCCAATGCCTGGCAGTCCTTTGACTTTGAGGCGTGCTTCGAGTCTGTCCAGCCCAGTGACGTCCAGGAGGTCCTGGACCGGGCCGAGAGCCAAACCCATCTGGAACCCCGGGACCTGCTCGTTCTGCTGTCGCCGGCGGCCCGGGATCTTCTGGAACCCATGGCCCGGACCGCCCGGGACCTGACCTGTCAGCACTTCGGCAGGACCATCGGTTTGTATGCGCCCATGTACATCTCCGACTTCTGCTGCAACCACTGCACCTACTGCGGATTCAACGCCAAAGCCCGGTTTCCCCGGACCCGGCTGACCCTGGACGAAATCGACACAGAGGCCCGGGCCATCGCAGATACGGGGATCCGCCATATCCTGATCCTCACGGGCGAATCGCCGGACAAGACCCCTTTGTCGTTTCTGGAAGACACCTGCCGGATCATGAGCCGGTATTTTTCCTCCATTGCCCTGGAGGTGTTTCCCATGACCGAACCCGATTACCGGGTGCTCAGACAGGCCGGGGCCGATTCCCTCACCGTGTACCAGGAAGTGTATGACCAAGCCGTTTATAAAACCGTTCACCCCAGGGGTCCCAAATCCGATTACTTCTTCCGGCTGCTCACCCCGGAACGGGCCGCGGCCGCCGGTTTCCGGGCCGTGAACATCGGCCCGCTGTTCGGGCTGGGAGATCCGACCTCTGAAGCGTTCATGGCCGGGCTTCACGCCCGGTACCTGGAACAGGCCTGCCCGGATGTGGAAGTGTCTTTGTCCCTGCCCCGGATGACCCGGGCCGGTAGCGCCATCGCACCGAGACATCTGCTGCCGGACAGACAATTCGTCCAGACGCTTCTGGCCTGGCGGCTGTTCATGCCCCGGGTGGGCATCACCGTCTCCACCCGGGAATCCGCCGCATTCCGGGACCGGCTCATCCCCCTGGGAGTGACCCGGTACTCGGCCGGATCCAGAACCGATGTGGGGGGATATGCCGTACATGCAGCCCGGAACACGGTCCAGTTTGAAGTGACCGATACCCGTTCCGTGGATGAAGTGGCCGCCATGATCCGGCACAGCGGGTACCAGCCCGTGTTCAAAGACTGGGAGAGATTCTGACATGAAAATCGGTATTGCCGGCGCCGGCGGCATCGGCTCCAATGTGGCCCGGCACCTGGCCCAGGCCGGGATGCCGCATCTTTTGCTGGTGGATTTTGATGAGGTGGCCCTGGATAACCTGAACCGCCAGTTTTATTCAATCAGCCAGACAGGCGGTCCCAAAGTGGACTGCCTGAAACAGAATCTGCTGGACATTCATCCGGCCATGCGTGTGGAAACCCTGAATCTTCGGTTGAAACCGGACAATATGGCCCGGATCTTCTCAGACTGCGATGTGGTGGTGGAAGGGCTGGATGATCCGGCTGCCAAAAAGCAGCTGCTGGAAGCGCTTGCCCCGTCAAAAACACCGGTGATATCCGCGTCCGGCATTGCCGGACATGCCACTGACACGATCACCACCCGGAAAATCGGCAACTGCCATATTGTGGGGGATTTTTCCACGGACATCTCCCATGCCCCGCTGTTTCCCCCCAAAGTTGCCATGATTGCCGCCCGTATGGCCCAGATGGTTCTGGAACTGAAAAAAACCATTTTTCCCAAAGGTGTTTACGGCATTTTGGGAGAGGCATTTTCTTTGGGCCGGTCCAATGTGACCATGGCAAAACTGCTGGTGGACAACGGCATCGATATCCTTCAGTACCGGGAAAAAGCCGGGACCAAGGACCGGAAAACCATGCTGGCGGAATGTGATGCCATCCGCAGAATCACGGCGGATGCCCAGGTACCGTTCATTGTCAATGATTTTCTGGACATCGCCCTGATGACCGGGGCTGACGGGGTCCACATGGGACAGACCGACCTGCCCGTGACCGCCGTGAAGCAGCTGGCTCCCCGGCTCATGGTGGGATGCTCCACCCATTCTCCGGCCCAGGCGGCCCGGGCCGGGGCGGACGGGGCTGATTACATCGGGGTGGGACCCTTGTTCGCCACCCGGACCAAAGAGGATGTCTGCGATGCCGTGGGGCTTGAATATCTGGAACATGTCTCAAAAAATTCAGACATCCCGTTTGTGGCCATCGGGGGAATCAAACGGCACAATCTGGCTGAAGTGGTGTTAAAAGGCGCAAAAACCGTGTGCCTGGTCACAGAGATTATCAGCGCCCGGGATACCGGAAAACGGATGCAGGAGATCCGGCAGATCATGGAAAGCGTTTCATGACCCCTGTCCGCAGCCGTTCAGACAGTGACATAGAACAGGTCAGAGTCCGGTACCCGCTGGGATACCCCGGACATCGGATTTGCCAACCTTTGCACCGGAAACAGTCGGGGCTTTGAGACTGCACGGCAGCAGCACCTGGCATTTGGCGCACACATGGGTGGAGGGCGCCATGTCTTTGAACGTGTCCAGGGTGGCCAGGTTGTCCTTGAGCCGTTCCCAGCATTTTTTCCGGTCAATGCCGGTTTCCGGGGACACCGCCCCCACGGGGCAGCGTTTTACACACATGAGGCACGCCTGCCCGTTTTTATGCAGGCAGAGTTCTTTTTCCCCCACCAGGGGGCTGTCCCCCAGATCCGCGGTCGTGACCAGGCTTCCCAGGCGACCGGCGCACCCGGACGGGGTGATGAACTGGGCATTCACCCCGAACCGCCCCAGCCCGGAGATATACCCCAGGTGTTTGTGGGACCACCGTGCCATCAGTTTTTCATGATCAAAATTATGGGTGGCCGGTACCAGGGCACAGGCATACCCCCGGTCCTCAAAAAACCGCTGAAGGTGTCCGCACAAGCGGTTGATCAGTGCATTGGTGACCTGGTAGGCCAGACCCCAGTTCCGGCAGGGCCGCTCACCGTCATGGTTTTCTTTGGCCAGTGCCTGGGTGAACGGCACAAAAAACACGACCACGGTGCGGCCGCCCGGCAGCAGATCTCCGGGAAGGACGTGGTCCGGTGCTGCAATTTCCGGCAGAACCGCAAACCGGTCATCCGCCCCGGCAAAAACGGCCAGAGGCGTTCGCCAGTAATTGGGCACATTTTCTTTTTCAGGATACGCCTGAACATAGGCTTCAATGATTTTTCTGATATCATCCGGTGTGATTGAATCCTGCATCTTCCCTCCTCATCTTTCATCCGGTTTTCATCTGGTTCCATAAAATACGACAAAAAAAGCGGGAGATGCAAAATATTTTTTCAGATCCCCTTCACCACCCGGACATGGATTGGTATTTTAAGTTGACAAAGGCAAATGGCCTGTCCTATATGCAGCTGAGAACAAGGATAATAATGACCATACAAACCATAGACCGATCTGGGGTGTTGGATGAAAAAAAATAAAACGCATTGCACCGGCCGATTCAAGGTGGTTCTGTGCGGACTGATGGTGGCGGCCTTTTTTCTGACAGGCTGCCGGACGGCGGTCGGACCGGCCTATCAGCCCCCGTCTCCCCGGTTGCCCGAAACCTGGCAGATCACGGAAACCGCTGACGATCTGTCTTTGTTCGAACCCACAACCCTGTTTGATGAATGGTGGCTGGTGTTCGATGATCCGGATCTGACCCGGCTGGTGTCGGATGTGAAAGAACAGAACCGGGATCTGGCCGAAGCAACGGCCCGGCTGGACAGCTATGCAGCCGCCTACGGCATTGCCCGGGCCGGCCTGATGCCCATGATCCATGCCCAGGGCGGCATCAGCCGGGAGCGGGAATCCGAACGGGTCCGCAACCCCGCCAACCAGTCCATTGCCGGGAATCCCACCTGGATGTACCAGGCCGGTTTTGTCATGTCCTGGGAAATCGATGTGTGGCACAAAATCCGCCGGAGCATGGAAGCGGCACAAGGGGAATGGGATGCGTCCATCCAGGACCGCCGCAATCTCATGGTGCTGCTCCAGGCCCAGGCCGCCTCCGAATATATCATGCTGCGCACGGCTCAGCAGCGGTATGAATTTGCACAGAAAAACGTGACCCTCCAGCAAGAAACCCTGCAACTGGTTCAGGACCGGTTTGATGCCGGTTTGACCGGTGAGCTGGATGTGCACCAGGCGAAAATGAATCTGGCATCCACCAGGGCCCGGCTGCCGGCCCTGAAAACCCAGCAGACCGAAGCCTTGAACGCGCTCGGCCTGCTGACCGGGCGTCTGCCCGGAGAACTCAACCAGTTACTGTCCCCGAAATGGATTCCCATGGCATCCGCCCTGCCTGAAATGCTGCCGGCGGAACTGGTGCGCAACCGCCCGGATATCCGGGCGGCCGAACGCCTTCTGGCGGCCCAGACCGCCCGAATCGGCGTGGCCAACGCGGATTTCTACCCGGCTTTGACCCTGGACGGCATGTTTTCCCTGGTGTCCACGGATTCCGGGGAATTCTTTT
>CALGAJ010000332.1 GCA_937951975.1 uncultured Desulfotignum sp. | reverse complement strand
CGTTCCCGGTCAGGACCTATGCGTTTGATCAGCATCTGCTGGACCGGGTTCAGCATACAGGGAAACCGGAGATCACCATTTATCCGTTTGCCTTTCCGGCGGTGGTGGCGGGCAGGGGGTCGGATCTGAAAACCGAGATCCGGCTTTCCAGGTGTATCCGGGATCATCTCCCTGTTTTCCGCCGGAAGGGGGGGGGATGTTCCGTGTTTCTGGATCCTGGCACCCTCATTGTGTCCATGGTCCTGCCGGCACACGGATTTGCCGGTATTCAGCGACTGTTCAATCGGTGCAACCATTCTTTCATCCAGGCCCTGGAAGCGGCCGGTCTTTCAGGAATCTATCAGGACGGCGTCTCCGATCTGGTACTGGCAGACCGTAAGGTGGGAGGCACCAGCCTTTACCGGTCAAACAACCTGGCCTATTATTCCGCCTCCCTGCTGGTATCCACAGATCTGGATGCCATGGACCGGTATCTGTCACATCCTCCCCGGGAACCGGACTACCGGAAACACCGATCCCACAAGGATTTTGTCATGCGGCTGGACAAAGCCTTTCCCGGTCTGACCCCGGCCATGATTCGTGGCAGTATTAGATCAAAAATTCTGGCTCTGTGATGGAGACCGCTGGCAATACAGAACAGGAGAAGAATCTTTATCAGACACTGGACTGTGCGGCAGAGGGTCATCCCACTTTTCATCCTCTGGCAAACGTCCATGCCGTTTCAGTGGAACAGGAGGGGTCAAATTCATACCCGTTCCGGGTAAACGGTTTTAATGCTTCCGGATCACGAACCCGGTGTCTGATAATGAAATCGGTCATTAATCCCCGGGCCCGTTTAGCATGAATGCCAATGGTCTTCAGGGTGCCGTTCTTTTTTTCCTTGAAATGAATATCCAGCACAGGCGCGTTCAACTGATCAGGCCGGACCGCCTTGACGTATTCATTGGACGCCAGGTTCACCAGAATATGTGTCCCTTTGATCTGGTCAAGTTCCTGGTTGATCCGGTCAGTAATCGCGTTCTCCCAGAATTCATACAGGTTTTTCCCCCAGGAACCGGACAACCGGGGGCCCATTTCCAGCCGATACGGCTGGATCAGGTCCAGGGGTCGAAGCAGGCCGTAAAGGCCGGAAAGGATTCTCAGATGACCCTGGGCAAACCGGATATCGGAGTCCGTGTAATCATCCACCTGAATCCCCTGATACACATCGCCTTTGAACGCCAGCAGGGCCTGGCGTGAATTGTCCGGAGCGAAAGGCAGTTGAAACCGCTGATACCGCTCATGATTCAGGGCCGCCAGTTTGGGACTGATGTTCATCAGCGTTTCCAGGTCTTTTTCAGACAGGGTTTTCATGTGGTCGATCAATTTGCTGATACGTGATGTAAAAAACGGAATTGTATGATCCGGATAAGAGCGGCCCTTAAATTCCAGGGTTTTGGATGGTGAAATAACAATGAGCATGCCTGTTTCCTCCTTGTATGAATATGTAGCCCGATTCTTTTTAAAAAACAATGACAGAATCATTTATGTGCGCAATGAGAAATTTATTCAAACCTTGACAAGGCCTGAAAAACCATAGGATAACCGGACCATGACACAGGTGTGGATTATCGGCAGCGGCAGATTCGGACTCAGGGCAGCCCGGTTCATTTGCAAGGACACAAGCCGAAAGACCGATGTGACCCTGGTGGATCAGGACCGGCAAAGCCTTGAGAAAGCCGGTTCACTGGGATGCACCACGGTGGCCGGAGACGGGGTGGGTTTTCTGTTCAAAGAAATGACCCGGACCCGGAGACCGGACTGGGTGGTGCCGGCGGTGCCGGTGCATCTGGCCTGGGAATGGTGCCGTCTCACACTGGGGATCCATCGCCTGCAAACCTGCCCACTCCCGGAAGGCATCGACAATTGTCTGCCCCATCCCTTGCGGGGAACCGACAACCAGATCTATGTGAGTCATGCGGATTTTTTGTGTCCTCCCAATTGCTCTGAGCCGGACGACCGGTGCACCATGACCGGCCAGCCCAGAAAAAAAGATATGTTTCAGGTCATCGCGGAATTGAAGCTTGCCGGTGTTGTTCCGTTTGTGATTCAAAGCCGGCAGCTCGGGCCGGGGGTGGGAGGGTATACACCGGCTGACCTGTATGAACTGGCGGACCGGATTTCCCGACACTTCGGCCAATGCCTGGTGGCCACGGCCTGCCGCTGCCATGGTGTGATTTCCAGCGGCGTTGTCAAATAAAAGTCCTGTCCGTTCGAACTCAACAAATCATGTGAATCCATCCCTAAAAAATCCCTCTCATACTCAAAACCGTTGATGGGTTTGGAATTGAAAATAGACATTGACAAAAACATCAGTTCTGTTTATAGAACACTCATTCTAAAAATGAAACAATGAGTTTTAATATGGCTGCCTTGACCCGAAAACAAAGAGATGACCAAAGAAAACGCAAGGAAATTCTGGTGGCAGCTCTGGCCATGTTTGCCGAAGGCGGGTTTCACAACACGACCATGGCTCAGATTTCAAAAGCGTCCCAGTATCCGCTGGGCACCATCTACAAATATTTTCCCGGAAAAAAAGAGATGTACCATGACCTGGTGATCGAGCGGGTCCATGAGCTGGGCCGGATCTTGTATGATATCGCCCATAAACAGGACGTGAGCGTGACAGACCGGCTTCTGTCGGCCCTTAAAGCCCAGGCCCGGTTTTATAGGGACAATCAGGATGTGGTGAAAATTTATATTTTTGAACGAAGCAATATTGACAGCGTGGGTATGCCCCAGCTCAACGAGCGGGTGAACCGGCTTCATGAGCGTATGGTGCAGCTGTTTGAAAACCTGTTTGACCAGGGGATCCGGGAAAAAGGGTTTAAAACGTATCCGACCCGGGACATGGCGGAACTGTATGCGGATATCGTGCATTCCGCAGCCTGGTCCGGCCTGTTCCGGGAAGAGGACCCAATTCAGTCTGACCGGCGGCTGTCCATGATTTTTGAGATGTTTACAACCGGCATAAAAAAATAAATATATAGACAAGGAGATTATATCCCATGGCACAATCCATTGCAGACCGGAGAGATCAGGAGTTTGTCCTTCACGAGATGCTTAACGCCGCAGATCTGGCATCCCATGAACGGTTCAGGGAATTCAACAAAAAAACCATGGACATGGTATTGACCGAGGCCCGGAATCTGGCAGTCAAGGAACTGCTGCCCGTCAGCAAGGAAGGCGATGAGACCGGGTGTGCCCTGGAAAACGGGAAAGTCACTATTCCGCCATCGTTTCACCGGGCGTATAAATTGTTCTGTGAAGGCGAATGGGTGGCCATGTGTGATGATCCGGAATTCGGCGGCCAGGGCATGCCCCGGATTCTGTCCATGGCGGCCGGTGAATTGTTCACCGGTGCCAACTGTGCTTTTCTCATGTACCCGGGCCTGACCCACGGGGCCGGCAAACTGGTGGAAGAGTTCGGTTCCGAAGATCAGAAGAAAAAATATCTGGAAAACCTGTATACCGGAAAATGGGCCGGCACCATGTGTTTGACCGAACCCGAAGCCGGATCGGACGTGGGCAACCTGACCACCACGGCGAAACGCAATGACGATGGTACGTTTTCAATTACCGGCAGCAAAATTTTCATCTCCGGCGGTGATCAGGATCTCACCGAGAACATCATCCATCCGGTGCTGGCCCGCATCGAAGGGGCACCGGCCGGTACCAAGGGAATTTCATTGTTTCTGGTGCCCAAATTCCGGGTCAATGAGGATGGTACCATCGGTGAACCCAATGACGTGATCTGCACCGGTCTGGAAGAAAAAATGGGGATTCACGGCAATGCCACCGCAGCCCTGGCCTTCGGCTCCAAAGGCAATTGTATCGGTGAGCTGCTGGGCGAAGAGAACAAAGGCATGAAAGCCATGTTCGTGATGATGAATGAGGCCCGGCTAGGGGTCGGGCTCCAGGGATTTGGTTTTGCCAGTGCCTCCTATGTCAATGCAGTCAATTATGCCAAAGAAAGAATCCAGGGCACGGACCTGACCAAGATTTTTGATAAGGATCCCAAACCCGTGGCCATCATCAATCATCCGGATGTCAAACGACAGCTGCTGCACATGAAAGCGTATGTGGACGGCATGCGGTCTTTGATGTATTTTACGGCCCTGTGTTTTGACAAGGTGCTCACGTCCGCCGATGAAAA
>CALGAJ010000331.1 GCA_937951975.1 uncultured Desulfotignum sp. | reverse complement strand
AAATATCCCCACTTATCTCCGGTATCTCCTGCATAGATCAATATGCTTCCCGGAGACAAGTGGGGATATTTGATTTGTTTAAGATCGGTCGCGTTCACCTGGGTATGGCCGTTGAAAGTTCTGAAATATTCATCCAATGCGGTTGAATTTAGAAACACCATGAGGCCATATGCCAGTGTTTTGGGCAGTCCCTGTTTGTTGACGTGGAACACATTGAGATGATTTTCAAAACCCAGCAATGTCATTCCGGGAAAATCAGCCGGATTGACCACGTTTGCCATGACTCGCCGTTTTTCTTCTTTTGAGGAAAAACGGCGGATCACACAATAGAAATCATTGGGCAACAGCCATTTTTCCGTTTCATTAATGCCAGGAATGCCGTGGTTGTCCGGGGTGAACAGTTCCGCCATGAATCTTGCAATGGTTGCCGGTGTGAAAAACTGTCCCAGCCGGGATTTTTTCTTCGGGTCGGTTGCTTTTGATATGGCCAGCCTGGATTGTTCAATATCTGAAAGCAAGCCTTCATCTCCTTGATATATGATTTTTAATATGTGTGGTTATCGTTACCATAAGTACCGGATTAACTTTAAGATTGAGGCTACTCAGCATAATCGTTCATCATCTGCACAGTGGAGCCTCCGGTGGGGGTGCCTTGCTGACGGCCTGTCGGAGCCACCCCGTGGATTCCTGGCCGGCAGCAAGGCACCCCCACCGGGGCGGCCTGCTTCCGGGAGGTTAAAATCAAGGATTGACAGGTATTCAGAATTTATGTTTGACGATTGCCGATGTTGTGATATTTTGGAGAAAAGATCGTTGATTCCAGAGTAAAAAAAAAGATTCCCGGCATGCTTTTTGAAGGATCCATAATGTCAGATGATATATTTGTTGAATTGAAACAGTACGCTGGCGATGATTGAACAAACACACACCCAAAACCATGTAAGGAGGCTGTTATGACCAGCTGGATTTGTGATCAGTGCGGATACAATTTAGAAGCGGACACCCCGCCGGAAAAATGTCCGAGCTGCAAGAAAGACTGCACATTTGTGGACAATTCCTGTTACACCCCGGATTGTGCGGGAAAACCCAATGATCCGAGAATTACCGGAAAAGAGTAAAGGAGCGCGTGATGGGTAAAAAATACAGAATCAACACCTCCTGTCCCCGGTGCGGATGTACGGCCACCGCCGCTATGACCGAAGAGGAGATCAAGGAAAAATATGGAGATCTGCCCAATATCGAGCTGGAATGCCATGAATGCATGATGAAGCTGGAACCGGATGTCCGGGAGGATGATGGGTCGGACAAACCCTGATCCGCCTGTGACGGCTGTCCGGTATCATGATCACACCGGTCATGTCCGGCACCGGATTCCTTTTCATTCACTGGATTTTTCAAGATATCCGGCACCCTTTAAGACCTATGAATATCAGGACAGAATCCCTTTGAATCCGGGGAACGTTTTCCGGAATAATCCGGACAAAGAGGAGGTTTCCGTTGATCTAAATGCCACGGTGGACCAGGTGCTGGGCGACCAGTTGGCGTATGACGCCCCGGTGGATCTGGCAGCTGTTTCCCGGATTCTGGTACTGTCCTATGGGGTGACTCTGGCGGACCGAAATCGGGGGATGCTGTTCCGCAGTGTGCCGTCGGCAGGCGGACTGTATCCGTGCCAAATGTATCTGTCAGCCCGCAAGGTTGATGATATTGAGACAGGGTTGTATTATTGTGATACAGTCCAGGGATTTTTGGGCAGAATCAATTCCCGGCCCCTGGATCCGGAAATTTTTTTTAAGGCCCCGGACCCGGCCGGCGCGTGCGTGGTCATCACCGGGATTTTTTATCATTCCGCCTGGAAATACCGGGAGCGGGCCTTCCGGTACCTGCTGCTGGATACAGGTCACCTGGCGGAAGCGGTTGTGCATGCAGCCCGGGCAGCCGGTGTCCGGGCACGGATCCATTACGATTTTGATGACAGGGGTCTGATTAAAGGCCTGGATCTGGATGATTCTCTGGAAGTGCCGCTGGTTCGTATTTCCCTGGGGCCTGAAGTTACCACAGATTCTAAATCTGACTTCAAGGCTTTTCATCCGGCGGTATCCGGTCCTGAACAGGGCGCGCCGGTGACTTATGATATACTGAGAAACGCGTATCAGGCAGGTAATTTTATTGCCCGGCCCCCGGCGGTTGAACCGTCCACGCAGAGTTTTTCCCGGAAACCGGATCGGATGCCGCCTGTGCCCGTGCCGGCCCCGGGCCCCTTTGAGACCCTGTCGTTTCTTGATGCCGTTACCCGCCGGCGTTCCCGCCGTAACTTTTCTTATCAAAATCTTCCGGAACCGGTATGGAGCACTTTTTTAAACCGGGTGTTCACCCGGATCTTCGCCGGGCAGGATCCGGATGAAACCGGGACTGCGGCCGAAAAATTTCTGGAAATGGCAATGATCAGCCGGAACATGGAAGGGCTGCCCCCCGGACTGTATTCGTTTTCCCGGGATGGGATCACCCTGGCCCGCAGGCATACCGGCGATTTGGCAGAGGATTTGGCCCGGACCTGTCTGAACCAGGTATGGATCGGCCGGGCCGCTATGAATTTTTTGTTTGTGGCGGACCTGGCAGCAATGGAAGCGGTTCTGGGTGCCAGAGGGTACCGGTATGTGATGATGCATGCGGGCCGGGTCGGCCAGCGGCTGTATATGGCGGCCCAGGAGCTGGGGCTGGGATGCTGCGGGATCGGAGCCATGTATGACAAAGAAGCGGCGGCCCTGCTGGGTTTGAATCATGGCAGTGTACTGCTTTACGCAGTATCGGCCGGACCCGTCAAATAGATGATAAGGAGGGTGAGCCTATGAAATGGATGCAGTTTTTGACCCCGGTCAAATCCAAAAATTTCAACGAAACAAAACAGATGATTTCAGATCATGATCCGGACGAGATTACCATTCTGGACGTGCGCCAGCCCGGCGAATACAAGGACTCCCATATTCCGGGCGCCGTGCTGATCCCGCTGGCCGAGCTGTCGGACCGAGCCGCTGAACTGGATCCGGAAAAACCCACCCTGGTCTACTGAGCCGTGGGCGGGCGCAGCCGGGTGGCTGCTCAGATGCTGGCTGGTAAAGGGTTTAAACAGGTGTACAATGTATCCGGGGGCATCAAAGCCTGGAAATCAAAAACTGCTGTGGGACCTCAGACCTCAGGCATGGACCTGTTCCAGGGCCCGGAAACAGCCAAAGAGTTCCTTGTCATCGCCTATTCTCTGGAACAGGGGTTGCAGGAATTCTACCTGGAGATGGCGGGCAAGGCCCGAAACGATGCGGTCAAAGATCTGTTCCATAAACTGGCGGACATCGAGGTCAAGCACAAAGACCAGGTGTTTGAAAGATATCAAGGGATGGTGGATCCGGAAATATCCCGGGAAAGGTTTGAATCCATGGTCACGGTATCCGCTTTGGAAGGCGGACTGACCACCAAACAGTACCTGGATCAGTTTGACCCGGATCTGTCCGTGGAAACCGAGGTGGTTTCCATGGCCATGTCCATCGAAGCCCAGGCCCTGGATCTGTATCAGCGGGTGGCCGGCCAGGTCACGGATCCGGATGCCCTAAATGTTCTCCAGCAGATCGCCAAAGAGGAGCAACAGCACCTGGAACGTCTGGGAAAGCTGATGGACACTCTGTGAAAATTCATACGTCAAAATACATTCCGGAGCACATAACATGACAAAACACCTGGTTCTGGTGGGAGGCGGCCATGCCCACATGATCACCCTGGCAAATATCCGGCGGTTTGTTGAAAAAAAGTACCGGGTCACGGTGATCGGCCCGTCCGAGTTTCATTATTATTCCGGCATGGGGCCGGGCATGCTCGGAGGCACTTATTCACCGGATCAAATCCGGTTTGCTACCCTCAATACCGTGGAAACCCAGGGCGGTGAGTTTGTCAAAGACCGGGTGACACATATCATGCCCCGGGAGCAACAGGTGATGACCCGGTCCGGCGTCCGGATCGATTATGACGTGATCTCGTTCAATGCCGGATCCCATATTCCGCTGCCGGAAACGGACTTGCCCCGACAAGACCGGCCGGCCAATCTGTATCCGGTCAAGCCCATTGAAGAGCTCATGAATGCCTCAACCGCGCTGAAAACCCTGTTTGCTGAAAAGAAAGCGACCGTGAATGTGGTGGGTGGAGGACCGTCTTCAGCGGAAGTGGCCGGCAATGTGTGGCAACTGGCCCGAAACAGGGGGTCGCACATGCCTGACATCCGGATTTTATGCGGCTCCCGGTTCATGGGCCGGTTCGGGGAAAAGATCCGGTCCCGGGGGAAGCAGATTCTGGAGAAACGCGGGATCGTGATTCGGGAAAACGCCCGGGTCGAAACAGTGACCGCATCAGAGATCATCCTGGAATCCGGGCACCGGTTTGCCACGGATTTTACCTTTATGGCCTCGGGCGTGGTGCCCACGCCGATTTTTGAAGGTTCCGGCCTGGCAGTGGGGCCGGACAAAGGGCTGCGGGTCAATCAATATCTTCAGAGTGTGACGGACCCGAAGATTTTCGGGGGCGGTGACTGCATCCATTTTCAGCCGCAGCCGCTGGACAAGGTGGGCGTGTATGCGGTGCGGCAGAATCCGGTGCTGCTGCACAATCTGATGGCTGCGCTGGACGGAAAGCCTCTCAAGCCTTTTGACCCCGGACCTGATTATCTGCTGGTCTTCAACCTGGGCGGGGGGCAGGGCGTGCTTAAGAAAAAAAATATCGTGTTCAGCGGCAGGCTTGCCTTTACAATCAAAGATTATATTGATACAAAATTCATGAAACGATTCCAGGCGGCGGAAACCGGACAATAAACCCGGGGTCCCGGCCTGAAAGCACAACACCATGCCCTGGAAATCCAGGTTGGTATGGATTCCGGCATAACACATTATTTATCAGGAGGAATATATGAAAGTGACCATTACTGA